>JBGOTY010000111.1:0-9791 GCA_041476745.1 Verrucomicrobiia bacterium
ATTTCAGCACCAGCGATTGCTCGGCGAAGGCCGGTATCGATTACACGGAGACGACGGGCACGGTCACGTTTGCCGATGGAGTCCTCACGAACGCCTTCACCATTCCGATTTTGGCCCGGGGCGCGCTGGAAACCAACCGCACCGTCAATCTGACTCTCACCAATCCCACTGGCGGCGCTTCCCTGGGCAGCCCCACGCACGCCCAGTTGACAATCGTGGCGACAGGCCCACCGGTCATTCAGTTGAGCGCGGCCAACTACAGCGTCCACAAACATGTCGGCCACGCCACGATCACGGCGATTCGCTTTAACGATTCCAGCGCGACAGCCACTGTGGATTACGCCACCAGCGACGGAACCGCGAGCAACGGGATCGATTATTTCAGCACGAACGGCACGCTCATCTTTGCGCCGGGCGCATTCCGGTCGGGCTTCAGTTTCTCCATCCAGGAATTCAAGACCTTCCAGAGCAACAAGACCGTCAATGTGACTCTGTCGAATCCCGTGGGAGCTACCCTCGGTACCCAGACCACGGCCGTGGTAACAATCGTCAATGACAGACCGCAAACGATTACCTTCACGAATTCGGGTGGCGGTGTAGTAACACTGGTGCTGCGGGTTGCCGGAACGATGTCGCCCTCGCAACTGGAGCCACTCATCCTGGCCCTGTCCGCGACCGACGGAGGCAGCGTGCTCACGATCAAAGTGAAGAAGAGCAAAGCGGGAACCGGTTCGCTACAGATTGACCAAATCACCGGCGACGGAGGATGTCGTCTCATCGACGCGCGGGACTTTGACGTCGTTGGCGCCGGCATCCAATTGGGCGACTACCTGAAGGAACTGAAGATCCACGACGTCCCCACCAACGCGGTAATCACAGCCAACGGTTCTGAAAACCAAAACACCAGCATCATGGTCCACGACCTTGACGATGGTTGCACCATCGCCATCGGCAGCAGGCTCAAGAGGCTGAGCGCCGCGCGCTTCGGTGGCGATGGCGCCACCATCGTTGCGCCGGCGATTGGCGACATCTCGATCAAGGGCGACAAACGCAACGCCATTCCGGGTGATTTTGAGGGAACCGTTACCGTGTCCGGTGATGGGATTGCGACCAATCAGAATGCCCTCGGAAAGCTCGCTGTGTCCGGCACGATCAGCAACGTGAGTATCACCGTCTCCAATGGCAGTGTGGGCTCGATTAGCGCGTTTCAGATGATTGATTCCACCGTGTTCGTGGGTTACACACCGGATGATCCCGGCAACCCGCTTATTGGCGGCGGTACCTTCGTAGCGGACCTGAGACTCGGTAGCGTTAGCATCCGTTCGACCACAAATGGTTTTGTCAACAGCGATCTCGGCGCCTCGTTGGTTGGCAGCGTTAAGCTTTCCAGCGTAGTCCCCGACAATGGCGGGCACGGCTTCGGCGTGGCTGCCAGCCAGCATATCGGAGGAGTCACGGTGCGGACCCCAATCTTCCACTGGCTCCCCCCCGGTTCCACTGGCTCCACCAACGATCAGACCCTTGGCGACTTCCACGTCCTTCAATAGCTCTTTGAAGTAGAGCGCAATCGCGTGCTCGTGATTTTCCAGCTTCTTAGCGAAAGCGTTCGTCAGACAGATGAACCGGCGCATACTCATGCCCGCATTGGCTTGCGGCAACTTCGGGTTGTCACTGGGTTTGAAACTTGACGAAATCGCGCCAATGGTGTGTTCTTGGTGTTTTGAGAGGTAGCAGACCTTGGACTATCAATCTGAAGCCCCAAAGCCCTGCAGCTCGTTCCTGAGAATCTTCCAACCCGCTCCTCCGGCCGCGGTCATACTGACGGACCGCAAGGAGATTTCCGAGAAATACCGGCGCTGGCAAACACGGGTCCTGATTTTCTCCATCATCGGCTATGCGACATTTTATTTCGTCCGCAAGAACTACAGCGTCGTCCAACCGATCATCGGCAAGGAACTGGGCATCTCCAAGCAGGGCCTCGGACTGATTCTCACACTGCACGGAGTGGTGTACGGCATTTCCAAGTTCCTCAATGGTTTTCTGGCCGATCGCGCGAATGCCTGCGTCTTCATGGCCACGGCCCTGATCGCTTCCGCACTCCTCAATATCTGGTTCGGGTTCAGTTCCACCCTCGTGGTCTTCATTGTCATTTGGATGCTTAACGGCTGGTTTCAAGGCATGGGGTTTCCGCCCTGCGCGCGGTTGATGGCCAATTGGTTTCCGCCCAAACAGCTCGCAACCAAATTCTCCATCTGGAACTCCTCCCACAATATCGGCAGCATCCTCATCGTCTTGCTTTGTGGGTATCTGGTCGTGATGGGTTGGCGGCTCTGCTTTTTCGTTCCCGCGGCCATCGCCCTCGCTGTCGCCATCGTTATTTGGCTCATGCTACCGGACACACCGCCGTCGGTCGGGCTGCCCGAAGTGGAAGGCACGCACATGGAGACCGCGAAAGAGCGTTCCGAAGATGACTTCAAGGCTTTCGTGCGGCAACATGTTTTTTGCAACAAGTACATCTGGCTGCTCTCGTTCGCGAACTTCTTCGTGTACACCCTCCGCTACGCCGTGTTCGATTGGGGAACCACCATCATGATGGAAGCCAAGCACATCCAGATCGTCGACTCCAAATGGATGATCGCGGGATTTGAAGTGTTCGGATTTATCGGCGCGATGCTGGGCGGCTGGTTCTCCGACCGGTTTCTCGGAGGACGCACGGTGCGGGCCTGCGTCGTTTACATGGCGCTGGCCGGCGTTTCGCTATGGCTGTTCTGGAAGATTCCCACGCAATCGAAGCTGTTGACCACCAGCTTGCTTTGCGCCATCGGTTTTTTTGTGTACGGCCCGCAATGTTTGCTCGCCATTGCCTGCGCCAACCTCGCCACCAAACGCGCCGCCGCCACCGCCATCGGCTTGACCAGCATCTTTGGGTACGCGAGCACGCTGCTTTCCGGCTGGGGCATGGGGGCGCTCGTGCAGCACTATGGCTGGGACGCGGCGTTTCGTGGCTTGATGATCATCTCAATCGTGGGCACCTTGCTGTTCATCGCCGCGTGGCCGGCGAAGGCCCACGGCTATAAGGATTGATCACGGTCTGTCACGACGCACTTCCGACCGACGCCAGTAACCAGAAACAAACTGTGAAAAACGCGTGGAAAGCACCGGTCGCGGGCGCTCTGCTTGTTTTGCTGACGGTGACAGCCTACCTGCCGGCGCTGCGGTGCGGGTTCGTCTGGGACGATGACGACCATCTGACGGCCAATCCCGCCATGACTTCTGTCGAGGGTCTAAAACAAATCTGGTCGTCACTGTCGGTGTCACGGTACTACCCGTTGACGCTCACGTCCTTTTGGATGCAGCGCCGACTGTGGGGATTGCAGCCGCTGTTCTACCACGCGGTCAACATCGCCTTACAGGCCGCCAATGCTGTGCTGTTGTGGATGCTGTTGCGACGACTCCAGATCCGGGGCGCATGGATTGCCACAGCGCTGTGGGCCGTGCATCCTGTCAACGTCGAGACCGTCGTGTGGGTGACGGAATTGAAAAACGTGCAGTCGGGACTGTTTTTCCTGCTGGCACTGCTGATGTTTTTACGGTTTGAGGACGCGCTGCGCCCAAGGGACTACGCGGCAGCGCTGATCTGCGGCATGGCGGCGATGTTGAGCAAACCTTCCACGGTCGTGCTGCCGGGAGTGATGCTGTTGTGCGCCTGGTGGCGGCGCGCACGGTGGACGCCCCGCGATTTCCTCCGGGTGGTGCCGTTGGCGGCCTTTGGGGTTGGCATGTCGGTGCTGACGATTGTGGAGCAACGTCACATGGTTGCAGTTCCAGGCACATCCGAATGGACACTGACTGTGGCGCAGCGGCTCGCTCTGGCCGGGCGCGTGGTGTGGTTTTACGCTGGTAAGTTGCTTTGGCCGACGAACCTCAGCTTTGTTTACCCCCATTGGGAACTGTGGGTGTATTCGGTCGAGACCTGGCTCCCGCTGGCCGGGTTGGCAGTCGTGACGGGGATCCTGTGGTATTTCCGTCGTGCGTTATGGGCACGCGCCGCGACTTTTGCGCTCGGCTATTTCGTAATCGCATTGCTGCCCGTACTCGGGTTTTTCGACATCTATTTCTTCCGGTACTCCTACGTTGCCGACCATTTCCAGTATCTGGCCGGCATCGGGCTGATCGCGTTGGCCGTTAACGCCGGCACAGCGGTTTTCCAACAAGCCGGCCAGCGAGGTCGCAAGCTTGGAACTCTGGCAGCCGCAATCGTCCTGCTGCTGCTGGGAACGGCTGCCTGGGGGCAGGCGCACGTCTATCACGACCTCGAAACCCTCTGGCGAGACACGTTGGCGAAGAATCCCGATGCCTGGCTGGCCCACAACAACCTGGGGACTGTCCTCAGGCAGGCCGGCAAGCCAGAAGATGCCATCGGACACTTTGAGCAGGCGCTGCGGATCAAGCCCGATTTTGCCGAAGCTCACTACTGTAAAAAGGAAGCGCTGGTGCCCCCGATTGAGGAACACCAGCGCTTTCGATTTCGAGTTTTTCGTTACGGCACCAATACGCGAACACGGTAGTACCGCGACGGGACAGCGGTTGCCCCGTTGGGATCGACCATGTTGGTCAGCGTGCCAGCCCCCGTGCCGCCACTGAGGATGTTGGTCACGTTGGCGGTCGCGAACCCGTTACTGCTGTAGCTGCCGGATATCCCCGTGGTGAACTCCAGCACGTTGGTGCGCGACGCCATTGGTGGCGTGGTGCTGCTATTACCGCTGGCTCCCAAGTAGTCCACGCGCATGTCCGTTGTGTTCGTCTTGGAGATGGCGGTGATGTGAACGTAGGCGGATCTATTGGTGGGATCGAATCCCGCCAGGAACTGGTTGGTATTACTCATCCCCTTGCCGAACGGATCAGCGTTGGCTGCGGCCGAACCACCGGTGCCGCCGAAATACTGGTTCTGCCACGTGGTGAAGTTATCCGCTACCACCACGCTCCCGGTGATTGTCAGTGATACCCCGCGGGTCGTATTGCCCTGGCCGTTACTCGTATTGACGAAGCTAATCGTGTCCGAATACGTCCCATTAGCAAGGGTGGTGGCGTTCCCATTGATGGAAACCACGACGTTCGTATTGCCGCCAGCAGCCAGATTTGTCCCGCCGAAAGGCGATAGAGTCAACCAGGCCGACGTCCAAGTGGCCGTCCACGTCATTGCAGTGCCACCGGTATCGGAAACCAGGTAGTTCTTGGAATTCGTGGTAACCGAACTCGGCCCATCCGTCACGATGAAATCTCCCGGGGTGACGGAGAGGTTGGCGGTGGGCGAAATCTCAGGGGCCAGGGAGATGCTATCCCATCTTTCATTAGCTGACGCTGATGCGATTACGACGGTTCCACTGGACGTACCGTTGCCAGACGGGGGAGCATTCCAGCCATTCGAGTCCGTATAGGCAGTCAGCGTACCACTGGCGCTATTGCCCGAGCTGACGGCAAACAGGTTCACGTTGGTCGTGGTACCGACGATCGAAACATCTCCGGCCAACCCGCGCACCTGGTTAACGTTCACATAGCCATTGCTGGTCCAACTACCGCCAGACAACGACCATTTGTAAATGGCCCCGAGGCCGTTACCGGGGGCGGCGCCATTGTTGCCTTGGTCGTCAGCGACATATAGGGTATCGAAAGGATCCGTACCTCCGGCCTTCAGCTGGAACAGCACGAAATTATACGGGCTGACTTCGTTGGTGCTATAACCGGGCAGGTTAACGGCGATGCTGTCGCTGGTGGGCAGACCGGAGCCAACAGTCGTGATGCGTATCGATCCACTCGCCGTCCCGGCGTACAACTGATTGCTGTAGATGTTGAGCGCCCGCATGTTAACCACGGGGTTCGTACAGACAACGGTCGAATTCGCGGATCCCAACGTCGTATGCCGAATACCGCTGACACTGCCTGCGACCCACATGTCCACCCCGTTCGTGCTCACCGCCGCGCGCGGGTTGCCGCCGCTGTTGAAATCCGTCAACCGGGTGGTCACGTCGACGTTGCCGTTGCCATCGACACGGCCGATAACGCGCGGAACAACGGTTGAGGAGGAGGCCGGTGCGGAGGAGCCAAAAGTCCTGTTTGTCCCGTACCCGACAAAGACGAGGTATTGCTTGTCCGTCGAACGGGACATTAGTCCTTCCGCGGTCGCACTGCCGGAGCAAGAGTAATTGTTGGTTGAAACCGGAATCGACTCAATCAGGACTCCGCTCCGGGTATATTCGTCCAGGAAGACAGGCGTGGGTTGGTTATTTATAGCAAGCACGCCATCCCCCGCGCGATAGATCACGAGGTTGTTTGACGTAAATCCTCCCCCGATCAAGAGACTAACGGATCGTGAGCCGTTGCCGGGATCGCTGCTGGCGGAGTTGGTAAACACAACCGTGTCGACGAAGGCGCCGCGGGACAACGCCAGGGCATTCGCGTTGGTGACCGAGACGGTGACGCTGGCAGTGTTACCGGCGGCTATCGTTCCGCTGCTAGGGGTAAGAGTCAGCCAATTGGAGGACAAGCTGCTCGCCCCCCATGTCAGCGTGTTGGCGGAGCCATTGGTCAATGTATAAACCTTGCTGCTGGGTGTGAACGGACCATTAACGGGACCGGAGGCGAAGTAGTTAGACGACGGACTGACCCCGATTTGGGACAGAATCAACGTAACCGGGCGGGTCGTGACGTCAGAACCAGTATTGCCCGCCGTCGAATTCGTGAAGGTGATGCTCGACAAATTCGTTCCGGGCGCCAAGCTGTTGGCGTTCGCGTTATTAAACGAGACCGTAACCGTGATGCTGCCGCCGCCGGAGAGCGTCCCGCCCGCCGTGGAGAGTCCCACCCAGTTGTTGGCGGCACTCACCGCCCAGGTCATCGTGGGGGTACCGAAGTTGGCCACCGAGTAATTCTTCGTGAACGTGATCGGCCCGCCAGTGAATCCCTTGGAGAAAAAGACGTCCGTTATCGGCCCGACCGAGAGCTGCGCCGGTCCTGAAGGAAATGTCTCGCCTCCGACGGGGGCAAACGCGATTCCATGGAACCCCGTGTTGATTGGCGGAGTGACCGCCCAATCGGCAACGTCGCCGATACCCCCAAGGTCGCCATTGCCAACCGGCGGCTGGTTCCAGCCGGTCGTGTCGGTGTAACCGACCAAATTGCCACCGCCGAAATAGGGGCCGGCGCCAGCCGGGGGGCTGCCCGCCACAACCAGTTGGACGTTGCCGCCGGAAGTATTGGTGCCCACCAGATAGCGCGCGTTCGTAAAGAGCACCACGCCGTTCGACACCCAGGAACTACCAACGAGAGACCACTTGTAGATACCGCCGACGCCGCCGTCATCGGCGATGTACAGTGTGTTGATCGGGCTCGGGCCGCCCGGCAGGTTGAAAAACGCGAAGGCATACGGGCTGCCGTTGGTGGTTGTCGTGCCGGGAAGATTGGTGTACGTGCTGCCGCTGGTCGTCGGCAGGCCGTTCGTCACGACGCCCAGTCGAATCGCGGAACCGGAGGCAGTACTGAAGTAGAGCGTGTTGTTGTAAATGTTGTCCTGGCGGATGTTGGTCACGAAGGTCCCGATCTGTGTTGCCGTCGTGGAACCCCGCGTCGTGTAGCGGATGCCGCTGGTGTCGCCGCTAAACCAGATGTTTGTGCCGTCCGTGCTCACCGCGCTGCGGATATCGTCTCCACTTGCCAGCGAATTCGTCTGCAGGGTCGTCGTATTGAGTTGGCCAAACTGGTCCATCAACCCGATCACGCGTGGCACGGTCGTCGCCGCCAGCGTGGGCAAAGAAGAAGCACCGGCCCCGATGCTGGTCGCGTAACCGGTGAAGACCAGGAACCGTCCATCCACCGACCGGGTCATCAAACCTTCCGAAAGCGCCACGCCACTGGCAATCAACGGAGCGTTCGCGCCGAAATACGTGTTGGTCGGAATTGATATCGACTGAACGAGGTTCCCACTCAGGTCGTATTCATCCAAAAAGACCGGACTGCCGGAATTCACCAAGGCGTTCGTCGAGGCGTCGCCGACACGATAGACCACGACATTGCCCGCTGTGAAGTTGGCCGCCCATGCGCCCGTTGCCAACGACAACGCCGCCAATACGATGACCGACGTGATAATCTTCTTCATGATCCTCACCCTGCCTGCTGCTTCCGTTTTTGTTTTAGAGGTTTACCCAAAAAGCAATTACTGTTCCGACACGGACCCGGTCTACGTCGTTGCACCCTTATAAGGAAACCAGTGATAGTTCACGCCCTTCTTCCAATCGCCCAAGGCCGAGGAGTCCGTGTCTGGGAAATTGAGAAACGCCGGACAGCCGGGCACGCCCTGCCGGCAATAGTTGTTGAGCGCGATCCATTCCGCATGGCCATCACCCATGACAAAGTTCCCGCCACCAAAGTGCCGGGCCGGGCAACTCCCCCCGTTCGCTGAAGGAACCGGGCTCTCCGGGTTTTCACATAGGATGATGGTCGTGGTAGGCTCGGTCATATCGCTGCGCCTAAAACGGTTGTCGTGAGTCGCGTCATTGTTCGGATCCATACGCGAATTGAAGGAGTACATGAAATACCCGGACGTGAGAGTAAGACTCGCAGCCGGGATGTTATTGGTTCCAGCCGGGCAAATCCAGATGCTCCGATCTCGTAACGTGGGCGGACGCGGCGGTGCGGCCGTATACAGCTGCGCCAAGGATGGTTGGTTCATGTAGGGCGGCAGCACATTAAACCAGGCGTTGATGTTGCCCGGAGGAATACCGCTGCCCGGGGCATTGAGCGCCGGGCCGAACTCACCCTCGTAGGGGAAATAATCGCTCCAGTCATCGGAGTACAGGCCGAAGGAGATGCCCCATTGGTGCAGGTTGCTGAGGCAAGTAGCAGCGTAGGCTTTCTGCCTGGCCTTGTTCAGCGCGGGCAAGAGCATCGCTGCCAAAATACCGATGATGGCAATAACCACCAGAAGCTCGATCAACGTAAAGCCATCAAATCCGATCTTAGGGCGGCACACTGGTTTTCCTGATTCCATTATACCGGACCTCCGTGTAATTGGTTTGTGGTGAGCAATCTGGGGGAAAGGAGCGCTGTAAAACGACATCCAGATTTGTGCTGGTTGCCAAGGGTACAGCCCTGACCAGGCGCCAAAAAGAAAGCACCGTCGCGCCAAGAAGAGAAGTATGCATAACTTACCGTTCTCACAGGCAGCAATCCGATCCGGCCCTTGCGGAACCTTAATAGCAAAGACACCGCCGCGTCAAGTAAAATTGGGCCGCAAAACAGTTGCATGGCAAGGTTTTTGCACGTGGTTGGAAGCGGACTGGAGGCGGCCCCGTGACAACTCGGTAACAAATGCACCACATCATTCCGCCGCATTCGTTCCTTCGGGCTGACGACACCACCGGCCTTTACTCACACCGGAATAATTGGCATAAAGGAGAGAATCTTATGCGCAAACTCACATTGGGCCTGGCCATTCTTTTCGCGAGCGCAATCGGTTCATCGGCGAAGGACAACAAGCCGCCCGTCCAATTACCCGGCCAACGAGCTGATGGCTCCGTCCTGTTGCCCAACCAGTGGTCCCTGCGTCCGGTGGGACGACAAATCGAATTGGGCGATTTCCCGGTCAATATCGCCGTGCATCCCGAGGGTCGCTTTGCCGCAATTCTGCATTCGGGATACAGCCGTCACGGAATCATGGTGGTGGACCTGGTGACCGAGAAGGTGGTGACCAACGCGCCGCTCGAAGAAGCTTTTTACGGAATCGCGTTTTCCCGTAA
>JBGOTY010000112.1:0-9773 GCA_041476745.1 Verrucomicrobiia bacterium
AAAGTGGTTTGTTTGATCGCCATGGTGGTGGCGGTGAACCTTGTTGATCCGCCGGAATCGGCATTTCTCTGGCGGCACCCGGGCTGGTATATTCTGGTGAGCGACTTCCCGCTCTACGGACTTATCGGGCTGGGAGCGTTTTTTTGTCGGGAACTCTGGATCCATCGGGAATCGGCTCCATCGGGTGGGCGATGAGGCGCGGACGATGAGCGACGCGGCGATGGCGAAGTGCAGCCGTGGCCTGCTTTGGACGTTGTTGGCCATCTTGCTGGCGTCGGCCCTGCTATTGCAGTTGCACCTTGCGTCGAACCTGGATTTCGACGGCGAAGTGCTCTGGACGGACGCGGAACCTCTGTACGGGCTGCGTTGCGCGCGCAATGGGGAGACCCCCTACCATGATTTCTCGCGGCCCCCGCACGCGGTGGCATTATATGGACCACTGTTCTATGCGGTGCCGGGCACGGTGGCGCGGCTGCTGAACACGTCGTGGATCGGGATGATTGTTTGCGGTCGGACCTACACCTACGCGGCCTGGTTTGGCGTGGCCCTGACGCTCTACGCGCTCGGGCGACAGATCGGGTGCGAGGTTTCGCTCGCGGTAATGGCCGGCCTCATGTGGTTGGCCGGGGCTCTGGCCTGGCAATGGGCCATTGCCTATCGGCCGGATGCGGCAGCGTTGTTGTTGTCGCTGAGTGCGCTGTGGCTGTATCAGCGGCGCACATCCTCGCCGGCACTCGCAGCAACCGTGGCCTTGCTGGTTGCGGCATTCCTGCATAAACAAACCTTTGTCGCGGTCTGGCTGGCTATCGTGGCCACCGAGACGACCCGGCGACGATGGGGCCGGGCCACCGCCGTGTTCGGCAGTTGGGTAATCGCCGTTGCGGTGAGCGTCATGGTCACCCAGGCGCTGAGCCAGGGAGCATTTGTGAAGAACGCGTTTGGCGCCGTTATGCTCTGGGTATCGCCAGCCCAGGTGTGGGCGTGGTTGCGCATGGCGATCATCAGGGGAATCATGGCGTTTGCGGGCGGCTGGCTGGCAGGCGTGGTGGCCCGCGGCGATCAACGGTTAACGCTCTTGCGGCGGAGTTATGCTATCAGTTTTGGGCTCGCGGTGGCGATCTCGATCAAGGCCGGTGCCAACATCAACTACTACCTTGAGCCTTTCGCCATGGCTTGCGTGTTGAGTGCCGGGCTGGTGCGATACGGGACCGATCCAGCCGGGGACAACTTTGCTCCAAGGGTCGCGATTGGCTGGTTGGGACTGGCAGTCGTGATTTCGGCGGCGACCCTGTGGTCGCGGTTCGAACACGCTTCCGAGTGGTGGGGCGCGGTCGTCAATCATCGCGTAACACGCGCACAACAAGCGCAGGAGTGGGATCGGGTCACGAACTGCCTTGGGGAATGGAAGGGACGGGTGCTCGTGGAAGATTTGTATCTCGCCGTGCGCCAGTCCCGGGAGATGTTCCTGCTCTACCCGCGGCATCTCGAAGCGCTGCGCGAAGCGGGGAGGTTTGACGATACCGAGTTGTGCCAGCGGATTGCGGCTGGCGGATTTGACGCCATCGTGGCCAGTTTTCCATTGGAAGAGAAAACCCCGACTCGGCAGTTCCCGGTGCGGTGGCTGGAAGCAACGACCGGGCATTATGTGATGGAAAAACGTTGCGGCTGCGGCATTCACGGTGACGCTTTCTACGTGTATCGTCCCGTGCGAGGGACGAATGAAGCTTCAGGACTGAACCAAAGTCCTGACGGCGGCGGACGGGTGCCTTGAAGAGCGCTGGGACAAGAACAGATCGTGGGAGTGGACAGGAGTTGCGCAAGGCCGACGTTGCGCTGGCGGTTGTCCTGTTCGCTGCCGCTTTCGCCTTGCGAATACCATTTCGCAGCCAGTATGCGTACCATTGGGACAGTGCAGAATTCACGTTGGCCATCCGCGACTACAATGTGGCGTTATCCCAACCGCATGTGCCCGGCTATTTTCTCTATGTGATGCTGGGCAGGTTGCTGAATTTCTTTGTCGGTGACCCGCACGCAAGCCTGGTGTGGTTGAGCGTCGTAGCCGGAAGCGGGCTCGTGGCGCTGTTGTATGTCCTGGGCGTGGAAATGTTCGACAGGCGCGTTGGATTGGCTGCGGCGCTGTTCGGGATGACGAGTCCGCAGTTATGGTTTCACAGTTGCGTGGCGTTGATGTATACGACGGACAGTTTACTGGCATGTTTAATCGTTCTGTGTTGCTGGCGGGCACAGCAACGCGGATATCGCTGGCCGGACGCAGTGATGATCGGAGGCTTGTTGGCAGTCATTGGGGGGATTCGCCAACAAACAGCGCCGGGTCTCGTCCCCTTGGTGGTCTGGGTGTTGTGGCAGACGGAGAGCCGGCGTCTGGTAAAATTGGCGGCGGCGCTCGGCGTCTGTGCCGTCGGAACATTGGCCTGGCTAGTGCCGATGGTCCGGATGTCAGGTGGTTGGGTGGTTTATGCCAAAGTATTTCACCTGTCCGCGGTCTACTGGGCGCCAGCCACGCTGGCCGGAGGCGGGATGAACGCGCTATCGTGGAACCTGTTTTTTACGGGACTTTACTGTTGGAATGGGTTGCTGGCATGCGGGATTTTATTGGCGGGCGCGCTTTTCGTGAGATTGCGAATGGACGCCAATCGCAAGCGAAGGTGGGACGCCGCGCATAGCGAAGCGTTATGGATGCTGGCCTTGTGGATTGTGCCGATGATGCTCATGCAGACGACACTGTCACTCACGAACCAAGCCGGGCATGTGCTGAGCTACTTGCCGGCCTGGATCGTTTTGGCGGCCGTGGCGGCCAGTCAACTGCGGAAACCAGCGATCTTTGGAACCGCGGTCACGACCGTATGCCTGATCAACGCGGCAGCATTCCTGGCTTTGCCACCGGTGTGGGACCGCGCATTCTACGGTACCGGCCGCACGGCGCAAAAAATCCAGGAACACGACCGGGAGATGTCCCATGTCATCCACACTATCCGCGCCCGGTTGATTCCGTCCGAAACGCTGGTTTGTCATGCGTACGAGAACCTGTCGCTGGGATTACGAAACTTGCAACTGTACCTGCCGGAGTTCGAGCAATACCAACTGCGTCTGGATCCGGTGATGCTGTCTCCACCAGACAAGCCGATGATCAGCGTGTCGGGTGGGCAACTGGTATTCGTTCACGGACCCGAGTTGACGGGGAAGCGGGTGTTAGCGCTTATTGTACCTCCGGGAACATCCTTGGACGACTACACCCGATACGTTGACACTCGAGGGGCGAAACTGCTGCCAGAAAGTGGAGGCACGGTATATGAAGTGCCGGTTGAGGCGATGAGATGAATCGGAGCGCCGGCAGGATCAAGGGACGAGATTGGCTCATGGCTGCGTTGCTTTGTGCGGTGAGCCTGGCGCTGCGCGTCCCGTTCCGCAGCCAGTTTGCGTACCACTGGGACGGCGCGCAATTTGCGCTGGCGATCAACGAGTACGACATACGATTAAGCCAGCCGCACGCACCGGGCTATTTCCTATACATCATGTTGGGGCGGTTGGTGAACGGTTTCGTGGGCGATCCGCACGCGAGCCTGGTGTGGATCAGTGTCGTTTTCGGAAGCGCGCTCCCGGCAGCCGTGTATCTTCTGGCGACGGCAATGTTCGGGCGGAAGGCGGGCGCAACGGCGGGGTTGTTGGCGCTGACGAGTCCGCAAGTGTGGTTCCATAGTTGTGTGGCACTGACGTATTGCATGGACAGCTTTCTGGTTTCCACAGTGGTGCTGGTGCTCTGGCGGGCGATGGAGCGCGGCGGTGAGTGGCGAGATGCGATCCTCGTGGGGGCGTTGCTGGCAGTGATCGGTGGGGTTCGACAGCAGAGCGCGCTGGCGTTGGTTCCGCTGGTTGTGTTCGCGTTCTGGCGGTTTGAAAGGGCGCGGGCGGCGAAATTGATGGTGGCAGCCTTGGTGGCAATCGGACTTGGCCTGTTGTGGTTTGTGCCGATGGTACGCACGTCCGGTGGGTTGAGAACGTACCTGGTCAGTGTGCGTCTGCAGGCCGCCAACGTTTCACCGTATTTTCACGGGGGCAGCCTGGATGCGCTCCTGAAGAATGTGGCAAGCATCACCGGATTCTGCGGGAACGGATTGATGCTGGGCGCTGTGGTGTTGGTCGTGGCGCTTCTGCACAGAACGTTCCGGATGGCTGCCGAGCAAAAGAGTTCCTGGGACAGCCAACACGCGCCGGGTTTGGTGGTTCTGGCGTTGTGGATTGTCCCGTTCATGATTCTTGGGACGGTGGTCATCACCAAAACACCGGGCCATGTGTTGAGTTATCTGCCAGGATGGTTTGTGCTGGTGGGAGTCGTGGTGGCGGGCCTGAAGTCAATGTGGCGAAGAGTGGCGGTGATCGCTGCGATCTGCGGCGCGAATGTCGTGGCCTTTGCCGCCTGGCCGCCGCAATGGGATGGCCTCTTTTATGGGATGGCACGGACCGCGCGCGCGATCGCCGAGCATGACGCGCAGTTGTCGCAAATGGTGGGGACGATCCGTCGATCATACTTGCCGAAGAGCATCATCGTTTGTTTTTCGGCAGAGTATTATTTGTGCGGCCTGCGGCACTTCCAGCTTCACCTGCCCGAGTACGAGCAATACCAATTCGTCGTCGACGAAACGGTCTCGCATCCACCGGGCAAACCGATGTGGTTGGTGCGAGACGGGCGGCTCACATTCGTGGACAAGCTCGACGTGACCGGCAAGGAGGGCCTTGTGCTGGTGGTGCCGCCGGGGGAGAAAGTTGACATCTTCGCCCCGTACCTGTCGCTTGCCAGCGCGAAAGTTTTGCCGCAAACTGAGAGTGATCTGTATTTCGTTCCCGCAGAGGCGGTGAAGTTGTTGCGGTGATCGGTTGGAGAGGGGCAACCCATGGCCAGATGAGAGGTGAAGGAGGTAAATCGGCGGGGACAGTGGGGGCGACAACGCTGACGCGAAGCGATTACGGGATAGCGCTGGCGCTGTTCGTAGTCGCGCTTGCGCTTCGCGTCCCGTTCCGCAGCCAGTTTGCGTACCACTGGGACAGCGCGCAGTTCGCGCTGGCGGTTGGGGAGTACAACATTCGCATCAGCCAGCCGCATGTGCCGGGTTTCTACTTGTACGTACTGGTGGGCCGGCTGCTGAACCTGTTCGTGGGTGAACCGCATGCGGCGTTGGTGTGGCTGAGCGTCCTCGCGGGAGCATGGTTGGCGTCCATGGGATATTTGCTCGCGACGTCGATGTTTGGGCGCACCTGTGGCTGGGGGACGGGGTTAATTCTGCTCACAAGCCCATTATGCTGGTTTCACAGTGAAATTGCGTTGACGACCATTGTGGACAGCGCCTTGGTGGTGAGTTTCGTGTTCGTGTGCTGGCAGGCAATCCAAGGGAGAGTGACATGGTTCCAAACGATTATGCTGGCGGCATTGCTGGCCGCCGTGGCGGGGGTTCGTCAGCAAAGCGCTCCTCTTCTGGTTCCATTGTGGATGTACGTATTCTGGGGTTTTGCGCAGCCTCGCGGGTGGAAGTTTTTGTGCGCGACAGTGTTGGCTGTCGGGCTCTCCCTTCTCTGGTTCATGCCAATGGTGAAATCAGCCGGCGGCCTCGGGGGGTACATGGATTTGCTGCGCCTGAAGTGCCAGTTTGATAGATCTCGGATTGTTTGGGCCGGCGGGGGCGTGGGCGCTCTCTTGATGGATGTTTACTGTATTGGAAGAGCGTTCTGGGTGGGACTATGGGTCGCGGCGATCCTACCGTTGATGGAGCTCGTGCATTGGGTGCTTTTCGAGAAACGAGCAGGCGCGGTTGATTCTTACCGGGCGAACCGCAGGCAACTTTGTGTGCTCGCGCTGTGGATCGCGCCCATGTTGCTCTTCGGCCTGCTCATGTACGTCGAGAGGCCGGGACATATACTCAATCTCTTCCCAGCCGTCGTGATATTGGCAAGTCTTGGATTGGTCAGATTTTCCCAGCAGCTCGTAGTCACGAGGGCATGGGGGCCGTATGTCGTGTTCGCGATTGTGGTGGCCGTGAATGCAGTGGTGTTCCTGTACCCTTTTCCGTTGGTGATACGGCTGTCACTGGGGCAGCGCCTGTCGGCCAGGGAGATTCAAGATCATGATACAGATTTGCAGGCGTGCTTCCGCGCTATTCGAAAGAATTGGCCAGCGAGGAATGTTGTTATTTACCACTGGTATGAGGATTTCACTTGGAGTTTTCGCCAGTTTCAATATCATTTACCGGAGTATCGGAACGTGCTCCTGAGACCGGATGCGTCTCTGCCGAGCCCACTCGGGGTAAAGGCGTGGATTGGGTACGAGAGACAGACTGCTTTTGTCGACGTGACCTCAGTCCATCAGGAGCAAGACATTCTTCTCGTCGTGCCTCCCGGTGTGTCCGTAGAAATCTTTGGGTCAAACGTCAAATTGGGGACTGAAGCACTACTACTGGATTCTGGCGTGAAGTTATACGTTCTACACCATCTGGAGTCAGAAACCTGATGGCCGGGTTTAACTCCCAAGAGTGAGAGATCGGGCTCTAGGTATGCAAGAAAGTGTTCAGGAATTGAACACTTTCTCGCGACATGTCCAGATGGTCGGGCAAGAATAATGATTCCGTGTAAGAATGAAAAGGCTATTTGCCTGGGCTCAATTTATTCGTGGCTGCCGTTAAGGGGTTTACGGATAACTGGTTGTGTACGCAAGGAGATGTCGATTGCCGGTTTGTGAAGCTCGGCTGGATGAAGGTGGCACGCAAGCTGCGATTGAACTCCAGCACATAAGTGAGTCTGTTGGATCGTTGAGCAATACGAAAAAGCCAGATGAAGGAGGTGAACGAGATGAAGAGAACTCTCCGAAAAATGTATCGCGGGCTGAAGTCGCGGAAGGGCCAGAGCTTGGTCGAATACGCGCTTATCCTGGCTCTCATCGCTGTCGTGGCGATCTTGGTGCTGAAGGGCCTCGGCAATAAGGTCAACAACACCTTGTCGTCAGTGAATGCGAACTTGCCGTAAGGTGGCAAAGTATCAAACGATGTCCAGACGGGGGTGAAGCAGGCCAAGGCCTCTTCATCCCCTACGGCTTTACAGTCCGATTTTTGCGCTGGTTCTTTTGTGATCTGTCCGTACGCATTTATTCTTGGGGATTGCATTACCCTTCGTAACACGTCTGCTATTGCCCGGCAGGACACGATCAACAACAACAAAACCACCCACTTGCACAGGCGATGATACACGTGGCAATTTCTCCGTTGTCCAATCCCGCTTTGGTCACCTTCGTTTCAGGCATCACCAGTCGCGGCCGACGCAAACGGGCAATGGATTCGTCAGGTTGCCGCCCAAATGTCCGAGGCCGATTTTACAACGTGCGTAACGGCAGTGGTTGTACCCGGAGCATGGGAGGCTTCCCCAAGGACGATCCGGGAAACGCAGATATTGCCAAGGAACTTACAAATCGAATGAACGCGGACTTGTTAACGGTCTTTGGCGATGCTGGACCTGGCAACAGTGCGCGTGGCGAGGCGACAACTGGACAAACCCGCTTTCGGCGACCGGCAACCGGACTGGGCCGTTACCCTGCAGAATGTGTTAGCTTTCATTTGGAAAAAGCGGTGGTGACTCGACGAACGCCCCGATGCCCAGGTTCGCAAGCTGGCGCAACAAGTCCTGTCCCGCCGTGGCTTGGGCCGGCCTCTCCAACCGCCCGTCTTTTCTCAATTTTGATGTTGCAATTCTTTGCAACAGGGCACAGCATCTGCTTGCCTTTGCACGTAAAGTCGAACAAGGAGGACTCAAATGGCTAAAAAATCTGGTGCAGGCGGGATCTTTTTGATTGCGGTCGTTTTGGCAATAGGCGCCATTTACCTGGTTTGGAATATGAAGCGGCAGCAGGACTTGCAGTCTGCGAAGTATTGGACTGAAGTGGTTACCGCGCTGCAGGATATTCCGGCGCGCACCAAAATAGCCCGCGAAATGGTTACGTTGACCCGCTACCCGAAAGATCTTGTCATCGAAGGTGCCGTCCGAAATCCCGCGGAAGCGACCGGGCACACTACGTTGGTGAGAATCAAGGCCAAAGAACAAGTTCGTACATCCGATCTCCTCGGTGAGGGGCAGGCGCCGGGGCTGGCATATGACATTCCCCCAGGCATGCGCGCCATCGCCATCGGCGCCGGCGAAGTCATGGCCGCTGGTGGGTCCGTGAAACCCGGCGACCGCGTTGACATTTTGGCCACCTATACGGATCCGGTCGCGCACCAGGAAACCACACAGATGATCCTGCAAAACGTGCTCGTGCTCGCCGTCAACGAGGGTGTGACCGATCAGCAGATCAAGCAAGGTGCCAAGAGTTCGATGACGCTGGCAGTCAAGCCAGAAGAAGCGGAATTGCTTACAGCCGCGGATCGCGCCGGCGCGTTGCGGGTGGCCCTGCGCGGTCTCAACGAGAAAGCGGTGATCGCGACCCAGGGTGTTGGCACGCGGGACTTCCTCGGCCCCAACACCCTCAGATTCTCCACGACGCCTCCCGACACGTCGAGGTCGACACCGATCATCATCAGCCCGCCGCGAAACCAGCGGCCGGAACTCAAGATTTACCGGGGTTCACAAGAGACGACCGTGCCGCAAGACTAGCATAAGTTCACAGGAATTCGAAAAAGGAAAGGACAGCGTAAAATGAAAAAGATACAATGGAGGGGAGTGGGGATTATTGTGGTGCTGTTGGCCGCGGGGCTATTGGTGATTTCAGACACCCGCGCTGAACAGCAAACCGTCCAGGTGAGTGTCGGTGAAGCCGTCTCGATTCCGAGCGAGAATGTCTCGAAAATTGCCCTGGCCGACCCGTCCATCGCGGACGTCGTCAATCTGTCCGACAAGGAACTTAGCATTATCGGCAAGAAAGCCGGTGTCACCACACTGACGATCGTCAAAAGCGATGGCTCGGCAAGCCAGATGTATCGCATCGAAGTCGGCAACGACGCGGCGGCGGTTACCATCCGCCAGATGACCGGAAACAACAACATCACCGTCCGCGCGATTGGCGATGCGCTGGTGCTCGCCGGGAAGGTGAACGACGAAATTGAAGCGCAGCGCGCGGTGCAGATCGCCGGCGCGTACAAGGCGCAGGTCGTCAATCTTTTGGAAGTGTCCAAGCCCCGCCAGATCAAAGTTCGCATCCGCATCGCGGAAGTGAACACAGAAGCCATCAAGAACATCGGTTTCCAATGGTTTGGACCGCAAGGTCAGGTGCAGTACGCCATGCAATACATCGGTGGCGGCTCGATCGTGAACGGCTTTGTGCCGACCGCCAGCGAGTTTGGTTCCGCGGGAAGTTCGATCACCCCGACCACCGTGACGTTGACCATGCTGTTGGACATGCTGATCACGAAGAGCTATGGGCGGCTTCTTTCGGAACCCACCTTGGTGACCTTTAGCGGGAAGGAAGCCAGCTTCCTTGTCGGGGAAGAGATTCCCATCGTTCAGCAGTTGCCCCAGTCGTTCACGGTCGAATTCAAGGAAGTTGGCGTGCGCATGAAGATCAAACCCACGGCCGACAGCGAAAACCGGATCAATACGAGCATTCATGCGGAAGTCAGTCAGGTGATTGGCACTGGCGCGAATAGTATTCCGATTATCGGCGCCAAAACGGCCGACACCACCCTGCAGGTCAACGACGGGCAAACCATCGTGATTGGTGGCTTGTTGGAAAACAACGTCAGTCGCGACGTGTTGCGGAAACTGCCCTGGCTGGCGGAGATTCC
>JBGOTY010000113.1:0-9647 GCA_041476745.1 Verrucomicrobiia bacterium
GAACGGCGAAACCCGTAGCTGACATCGCGATAATTATAGGTTCCTGGGCCAACCTCAACCGGAACAGTTTTTCGAGCCGCCAGTTCCAGAGCGTTGAAAAGATGCACGACATCCACGCTTCGCATCCTCAGTGGCGGAAGCATCACGGCCTCATCTTCCCTGGGGATAATCGCATTGAGTGGATGGCCCGAAGCTTTGCTAATGGCGCTGACAAGTTGACCGGGAGTTCCCCCGGGAAAATCCAGATCGAACTTCACCAAGCCTGGCTTTTGCTCTTCGGCCGCCGGTTTGCCCGGCATCGGGGTCGCAGAAGAGCTGGGGGCCTCGGCCGCCATGAGCGAGGTGGCGCTCATCAAAGCTGCCAACAGAAGAACTGCATTTCGTTTCATCATTCCCTTTCGTTGATTGCTTCCTACCCGGAGACACGCTCGCCGGGATAAAATCCTGCAAACAATCCGCGATTCGGGCACGCCAGCAATCAATTGAGCCGAGGCAGGTTCTTTGGAAGCATGCATGCGATGGAACGCACAGTTTCTACGGCCCCGTGCTGGCAGCGGGTGCCGGCGCGGCGCTCTTGTTCCCAAACATCTGCGCGGCCATCTTCATACCAGCCGCCGCCATGGAGTTCATCTGCTGTTGGAACTTCGTGAACTGGTCAAGCTGCGCGGGAGTGAGAATCGCCGCCGCGCGCTCGGCGTCCCGCTGCTGCAGTTGCTCCATTTGCTTCAAGGCCTCCGCGATGCTCTCTTCGGTAAACTTCGACGGATCGGGGGACTGGTTGTTCATCATCGACGTGGTCGGCAACGCCTTGCGCTCCTCGGCCATCGCCGCGATCAAGCTTTCCTCCTGTTGGTCCGTCAACGTGGCGTCGGCTGGCAACGAACCCTTGAACATCTGCACCGACATCCGGTCCGCCGCGCCTTTCTCGTACTCCTGGAAAACCGGATAGTCCTGCGTGCCGAGCAGGTCCGAAATCTTCTTGTCATACTCAGCCTTCAACGCCTTGGCGTCCTCCGCCGCCTGTTTCTGATCCGCCCCGGAACCGTTCATCATGGACAGGCCCGCATCCATCAACGCCATCTGCCGCTGCATGAGCAGTTCCTTGAGTGCGTCCATGTCATTCGTGGAAAGGGTCAAATACTTGGACAGCGACCCGTACATTCCATCGACAGCCATCTTCTGCTGGGCGCGCATCATCTCTTTCATTTGCGGGCTCTTCATCATCTCCGCCATGCCCGCAAAGGGGTTATTCGTCGTCCCTCCCGCCGGTGCTGCCGTCGGAACAGGCGTCGCCACAGCCACAGGTTCGATCGGTTTCGCTTCCGGCAATGGCGCGGGCGCTTCCTCCACGGGCGCGGGTGCGGGCGCGGTCGCGCGCGCTGACTTCGCCACCGCCCTCTCCACCTCAACCATCGTCCGCATTTGCTCCTTCAACGCCGCGATCTGCTGGCTCTGCAACCCGACCAAAGCTGCCAGCATCACCACCGCAACCAGCAATACCCCGATCCAAATGTTCTTTTTCATAACTTCCTTTCCCTTCAAATTGTCGTCGCCTATGGCAACGGCTTGCCTCCCACCTTCCCGGCGAGGCGCCGCATCGCAACTTCCTCGCCCAGGTTTAGCACGTCATTAAAATACTGGACCATCTCCGTCTCGGTCGCGACATCCACGACGTTGCGCTCGACCGCGGTCACCAACGCCTTGATCTCCTCCCGCCGCCGATCCAGTTCGACGCTCCGCATGGAAACCTCCGCGCCCGTCTGCCCTTCCACCCCCGCCGCCGTCGCCGCGCGCTCCAGCGTCTGCCCCACCAACTCCGTCAGCAGATACATCGGCCGCTCCTGCATCGCCCGCGCCACCCCCAGCAAAAACGGCGCCGCCGCCTTCTCGATGGGTTGCTCCGTCAACTCGCGCGCGATGCCGAGCACAACCGTATCCGGCGCGAACCCCAGGCGCCGCGCCGCATAGGGCGAATACCCCGCGGCCTCCAGCAAGCGAATGCGCGCCCGCGCCGCCTCGGTAGCGTAATCGCGATAATGGATCGTCCGCGACGCCGGCAACTTCAACTCCGCAAACCCCTTCTGCTGTGCCTGCAGTAATCTCAGCTCAACCAGCCACGGCACCGCGTTGCCCTCGTCACCTTTCTCCACGAGCCGCAACAGCGACAGCGCGGTATCGGCATCATGCTTCTGCGCCGCCGCGCACGCATAGCGCAACGCCACCGCCACATTCGTCCCACTCGCCGCCAACGCCGACTCAAAAAGCATCCGCTTGCTCGGCCAGTCCCCGATCAACTCCGCCGCGCCCCACACCACCGGAAATTCATTCGTCGCCTGTAACGCCGTCCGCTGGATCAACCCCCGATCGATCTGCGTCACCTTCATCAACTCCGCCGTCTGCAATTGCCCTGTCATCCGCCGCATCCGATCCACCCGCCGAAAATCTTCATACGTCGGCAACGTCTGCGCCGAACCCGCCGGGGCAAAAACCAGGAACCCCGAACCGACAACGCCCAGAACCAGCAGCGTATTTTTCAGTACCGTCCTGATTTGTCGTCCCTTCCAATTATACAACGTTGCCCGACCGTCCTGTAGCCGCGGCCTACGACCGCCGTTCCTTGCGTCCTCGCGGTGATACTTTCTCAATTGGCTCCACCTCCAGGACCCAACCAAAATCCGACACGCGTCCTCATAAGTCACTGTCAATACGCAGTTTAAATGCTGGGTTCGTTTCGCAGAAACACATGTTTTCAAGGTTCTCCTTGTCGCGCCATAGCTTTAGCGACGGCGGATAGCCCCCGAGCTGCGTACAGCAGCGAGTCGCGCCAGCTTGTCGCGTCGAAGCCTTGGCGAAGACGGATAGCCTTGGCGAAGGCGGACGTGTTCTTTTGACCAGCCGTGCTGCTCTGTTCGGCCCGCTGGATTTGTGTGACACAACTCATACCGCATATCATACCACTATCGGAATCCGATGTCCAGAGCCAAAAAGAAGAAGTTTCTATTGCGGAAATCCCCAATCGCCAATCCAAAATCGCAAATCCCCAATCCCCCAGCCCCATTCGTCCCATTCGGCCTATTGGTCCTATCCTTCCCCCTGTAGCCGCGCTTGCCAAGCGCGGGCCCTGTCGGTTGTAGCCGCGGGCGCTGACCGCGCTTCTGGTGATTTCTGACTTGTTGCATCCTCTTCGGGGTGTCAGTATGCATGTCACGGAAAGGGCCGGTCATGAGGATGAAATACAGCCGTCTTGTTCGTCTTGCCGCACTGGTCTTTCTCACCGCGTCCCTCCACCCCATCTACGCCGCTGGACCCGCTACCGTAACCGCCGATGACGCCCTCGCGCGACTCAAGGCGGGCAACGAACGCTTCGTCACGGGCAAGGTCATCCACCCGAACGCGGACGCGGATCGACGCGCCGAGGTCGCCAAGGGACAAACCCCGTTCGCCGTCATCGTCGGCTGCTCGGACTCGCGCGTCGGACCCGAGGTCGTGTTCGATCAGGGTCTCGGCGATCTCTTCGTGATCCGCACCGCTGGCAACGTCGTCGATGATGTCGCCCTCGGGAGCATCGAATACGCCGCCGACCATCTTGGCGTACCGCTGATTCTCGTGCTGGGACACACCCGCTGCGGAGCCGTGTCGGCCGTGGTCGCCGGTGGCGAGGCACCGGGACACGTCGCCTCCGTCGTCGACAAGATCAAGCCCGCCGTGGACGAAACCAAGGGCAAGCCCGGCGACGCCGTGGGCAACGCGATCCGCGCCAACGTGCGCCATGTCGTCAATCAACTGCGCAATGCCGCCCCGATTCTCTCCGGTCTGGTCAAGTCAGGCAAACTCCGGGTCGTCGGCGCGTGCTACGACCTGGACACCGGCCGCGTCGCGTTGTTGGAGTGATGTTGGCGCTATTTCCGTTGTAGCCGCGGGCGCTGACCGCGGTCCGTTCAGGATCGAATCATCACCAGCATCATCTTGAACCGACACACCGCCTTCAACGCGTGCGGCTTGTTCGCGGGCATAATGATCATTTCCCCGGCCCGAACCGGATGCGCTTTGCCGGAAATCGTGATCTCCGCTTCCCCATCCAGGACGTGTGTCAACGCGTCAAACGGCGCCGTGTGCTCGCTCAACCCCTGCCCCTCATCAAACGCAAACACCGTCACCGTCCCCGTTTTCCCTTTCAGGATCTCGCGACTGACGATCGCCCCCGCCTGATAATCGATCAGATCGACAACCCGATGAGGCAGCACCCCAAGTTTGCCAACCGCCTTTTGTTCCGGATCGCTTTTCATATCACCCCTCCGTGTTGACCGACTCAATGGTACCCGCCCTGTCAACCGCCGGCGAATTGGCCTCCCGCGATGCCCTTTCCGCTGTAGCCGCGGGCGCTGACCGCGGGCCGTTCCCTCGTGCGCCCCCCCCTCCCTAATCCGCAATCCCCAATCCAAGATCTAAAATCCTTCGCCCTTCCCCGACCACCGCCCCGTCCTCGGCAACTCCTGTCCCGTCACCTCTTTGAATTTCTTCCGGAAAATCCAATCCAAGTTTGACAGATTGCGCGGGTACAGGGAGATAAACTTGACGCCAAGCTCGTGGTATTGACGCATCTTCCACTTCATCGAGCGAAGGGTTAAAGCTCGTTCACTGAGAACCCGTCTCGGACGGTACTTTGAAGTTGATTGGAATATTCGATGGGAATGGAGTTCTGGGTGGTCGCATGCTTAAAAATATCCAGATAGCGCTTAAGGCGAATGTCATAAGCAAGCCAAAACCAAAAATCTGAATTACCCTAGTCGTTCGTAGATTTATTTTGCCGCGCCTTGCCAACACCTCCATGCTTTCAATGAATAAAATAAATAATACGAAGCTCGTCACGCACACTGCTATGGAAGTAACCTGTCTAGTTCGCACAACACGGTTCGCGTCAATCACTTGTCCATTCCCAGAGAATGGCTGCTCAAAGGAAAGGGCGCCCTTGGCTGTTCCCGCGTACAAAAACTGAACCTGGCATCCGTGTTGGGGATCACAATGCAGCCATTTTAGTGTTACAGAACGAGGCGAAGGATTTGTGTCGTTCGCTTCAAAGCGGAAGCCGCATACATCGGGATCAGCCACACAATATTCAATTGTCCAGTCAAGCAGCCGTGCATCTCCGACCAACTGCATCTTGAAGGGACGCCGAATATCTGCGGGCTCAATGGACAGTGACCCGCTGTTCCACACTTGATACGACACGGAATAAACATCATTTGTAACACGTTTGTCTTCTGAATCCAGAACGCTGAGTTTGCGTGACGTTGAGGAGCTGTCATAAACCTTTGTGACGGCTACAAAGCGCACCGAAAGCTCACGTCTTTCCTTGCCCTTGAAATACAGAAGGACGCTGATGCCAATTCCTAAGACTGCCAGCACCCAACCAATGAGGTTCACCGGATTCTTAAAATCATTCCACCACGTTTTTTTTGGTGGTGTTTCGTTGCCAGATGGTGAATCCATGGTGCGTTTCCTATTCCTCACACCTGTCTCAGAGCAAGTTCCGCATTCGCGAACTGCTGAACCCAAAATCCATATAACCGGCCATTGTGGTAATTGGGTTCTTTCCGCTGCAGCTCCAAAATACGATCAGAGGCTGTGGAAGAGAGGTCTTTCAGAGCTGCCAGCTTCGTCGTCAGATCGAATCGAGCGAGCAGCGGCTGGGAGATCAAATGCGCTTTCAGCCAATCGTCGCGTCGCGCGTCGACAACAAAACCCGACGAATCAGATTCGCTAATTGCAAAGAGCTTCCGTAGTTGCGCGCCATCCAGAACAAGAAAACCGTTCTGATGCGCCCGTTCCCCGTAAGGAAGTTGCTGCACTTCGACCACTAACAGAAACCCGTCAGGCCGCAAAAGACGTGTGATCTTTCCCTTTGGTCCAAACAAATCGCTCCAATCGGCAGGTGGGACCTCGTGGAGCACGTTGCACATCACTACAACATGAAACGACCCTTCATCGTAGTGGGCTCTCAATGCCGTAGCGTCATGAAAGAGCCTATTGTCTGCATTGCCGTGTAGACGAGCGATTGCATTCGCACATTCATCCGCGTCCTTCTTCGAGGAATCGTAGGCAATATAATCCAGCTGCCGTCGCTTCTCCTCCGAATCCCATTTCTCTGCTAGCTCAGATGCCAAGCGCCCTTTCCCGGCACCGAAATCGAGAATCCGTAGTGGGTCGGTTCCTTTGTGTAATCGTTCGAGAAACGTGCGGATCTGATCAGTCTGGGGGTCGCTCGTTTTGAAGTCCGCGACACCGGGTGGAACCAAACATTCTGCTGTGAAACGGTCGCTCGCGAGCGCAAACGGTAGGTCAAGGAAGCTGGCCAACCTCCCACGCCGCTCCTCATCGCCAAGCAAACCGGTAAGTACCATTTCTGGCCTTCCTCCAGCCTTACTGATGGTATTCTCCTCCATCCACCAGATCGCAGATGAATCTACGTTTGCCAGAAGTGGGATCGAATGCGTCGCAATCCAAAGCTGCCCTTTCCCCACTTGGCGCGATACTGCCTGTACTGCGTCAAGTAGCGCTGATGGGTGAAGATGATTCTCGGGCACATCCATGAAAACTATCAAGTCATCCAAACTCGCCCCTTGAGTGTAAATGGCAGCGCAAAGCTGCAAAATAATCTTCTGTCCGTCCGAAAGCGCGGACTTGCCGAGCGGTAATCGAAACAGTTGAGCCTCTTGATTGGCCGATCGCGTAATATCCGTATTGAGGAACTGCTTGACCAGTGCTCTCATACGTTCGTATTCACGAACCGCCGTGTCTGCTTCCTCCTTGGACAACGTCCGATCAGGATGAGTCGCTTCCCAATTGCGATCTTGCAGGAGTTGAATCAAAGAAAACGTACCATTGGCCAGGTAGTAGACACCCGGTTGTTCAATTCTCTTAACGGCCTCAAGCATGTTCGTCCGCGTATAGCTATTCGGATCGTAAAGATCGAGAGAGGTCGGAACAAAGGGCACAACGATTGGTTTAGCGTCCTCACTCGGAGTCACACTTCTCCGCAGTTCGAGCTGCTTTCGAAGGTCATTCAACTGATTCTCTGCTGCGGCTTGTTGCCCAGGCAGTAGTCGCCGCTGCCCGTGCATTACCTGAGACAGAAAGTTCTCTGCAGACGCAATATTACTTACGAGCGCAGCCTCCGGTTGAAAGCTAGCAGCCCAATTGATGATTTGTCGCAATAACCGAGACTTACCCGCGCCGTTACGACCGGCAATTACAACCATATGTCCGAGGTTGTCCATCCGAATTGGTCCAAGATTTACCTCTGGAGCGGCGGGCATATTGACGTTGAGAATTCGCATAACGGGACTATTGCTCCTTACCAATTCACCTTTCGGCAAGCTTCTCCATCGCTCGCATTCGCATGGGCCTACGGAAGGCAGGAAGTCTAGGCCGAATAACTTTCGCCGTCAATGCAGCAAGCGATCACGGATTCACGACTTTTTACGGCGAGGCCGCACGCGATAACGCTTGGGGGTCTCGCGAACAGCCAATGCCTGGTCGGGCTGGATAAAAACGACCTTGCCATCTTCCCAAACCGCCAGCGGCATTCGCCGGCGACGGTGGTCTTCGATCACTTTCGCAATGGCATCCTTCATGGCGGCCTCCGCCATGCGCGTCAACGCGTTCTTCGATGTCTTTGCCGTCTTCATCGCTTCACCCGCTTTAAGGTGCCAAATTGGTACCCTACCGAATCGCACTTCGCAACTTGATCGTTGATTGTTGACCGTTTAGCGTTGAGCGTTAAAATGTTCCCAGCGCTTGAATAAATCTCCATCGGGAGTAGTCTCATCATATAAGTAGAATGGAGTGCATATATGAAACAAACCTCAAAATTTCTCGTAATCGCAGCTGTAGCTCTCAGCACCAGCCTTTTAGGCTCAAAAACAACCTTCGCCCAACAGGGTCACTTTGGCGGCGGTGGTGGATCTCATGGCGGAGGCGGTGGGTTTCATGGCGGGGGGGGCGGATTCCACGGCGGTGGCGGATTCCATGGTGGCGGGGGGTTTCGCGGTGGTTGGGGCGGCGGCTGGGGCTGGCGTGGCTGCTTTCCTGGGAGTTTCTCTTTTGTTTACGCACCCTCGCCGTACTACTACCCCTACTACTACGACCCCTATTATTATTACCCACCCGCGTACTATCCGTCGACCACCTACTACGCGCCGCCTGCGGTCTACAGTTCGCAATCATCCTATGTCTATGACTCCCCGCCACCGGCGCCAAAAGTAATCGACGTCCCACAACAACAGTCTGTTGACCGTCCGCTTTCACCGACAGCCGTGGATCGAGATTCCCCTCCACCGCCTCCTCCAACAATCCAGCGCGGTGGCCAGGGCCAATCAACCAGCGTGGCCGATGTAAAAGCGCTGGCAAAAGCGGGCCTCAGTGACGACGTCATTCTGAGCCACATCCGCAATTCCCAAGCGGTGTATCACTTGACGACAGCCGAAATCATCGATCTGAAGAACAGTGGCGTCAGCGAGAAAATAATCGACTTCATGATCAACACGGCCGGCGCCCATCGCTGAACACGAGCTTCGGACTGTCTGAGAGTCCGACGGGAAATATTGAGCGGACTTGGTCCTTGGTCGCGCCTCGCGTCCGCCATCCCGCTTACCGCTTTTCACTTCCGTCTCCTTGGCTACTTGGCTACTGGCTACTCATTACGGTCTGCGGTATTCTGTCTCCGGAATGTCCATCAAGATTCAGTTGGCTCAAAAGAAGATTTCGCTCGGCGTTGGCGACATCGTCGCGGAGCCGCTCTCCAATGGCGGACGTGTGGCGGGGTTGGGCGTTTGGACGCGTTTGGCGCTCGGACGCGAGGCGCATGTGACCCATCAGCGCACCCAGGCCGGGCTCTACGAGGGCTACGCGCGGGAAATCACCATCCGCCACAAGACCGTCGTCGACGGCTTCGACGTGACGATCTCGGGCCGCATCGACGGCGTTCATCCGCCCCACAACGGCGGCGCGTACGTCATCGAGGAAGTCAAATCCGTTATCGTCCCGCCGCTCCAGTTCGCCGCGCTCGACGCCAACTCCTATCCGCACTACGTCGAGCAACTCCGGTTGTATTGCTTTTTCATCGAACAGGAACAAAAAAGCGCCCTCGGCCGCCTCGTCTTTGTAAATGTTGCCGACGGCACCACGAAAGAAGTCGAAATCCGCGGCCCGTTCAATGACTGCGAACGCCTCATTGCCGACCGCGTGCGTTCGCTCATCGCGCAAGCGCAGGAAGAACAACGCCGACAGGAAGAACGCCGCACGCATTCCAAGACACTCCGCTTCCCGCACGACAAACCCCGCGCGCATCAGGACAAAATGATGGCCGCCGTCGACCACGCCCTGAAAGAAGGTCGTCACTTGCTCGTTTCCGCTCCCGCCGGCGTGGGCAAGACCACCGCCGCGCTCTATCCCGTAGTAAAGTACGCGCTCGCCCACGATAAACGCGTGTTTTTCGTCACTGCCAAGAATACGCAACAGCAAATCGTCCGCGAAACCCTCCAACGCATGGGCGCCGACCGCTCAGCCCATCCGAACGCCGTTTTCTTTCGCGCCCGCGAGAGCATGTGCATCAATGACGTCTACGCCTGCCGCGAAGAATTCTGTCC
>JBGOTY010000114.1:0-9527 GCA_041476745.1 Verrucomicrobiia bacterium
CAATGCAATCGTGGGAAATGCGAAGAGCGAAATCACAAAATTCCTCAAGAAACCGAAGAAGAAAGGCGCATGAGCCAACAATACAACAAAGTCGAGAAACGTCGTCGCCGCACTGCCTACCTCAGACGGCTGAAAGTGCGGCACAAGCAAGCCAATCCCAAGGCCGCACGACCGGCCCCGGCCGTCTCCGCCAATTGATTGGCGCACACCCCGCCTTCGCCTACGCGACGGGAGCGAGACCGTAGTTCCGGGCGTGGAGTTCAGCCAGAGCGGCCAACTCCGCCGGGGTCAGGGGGGACGTGTCGGACGCCGCCGCAAATTCGCGGAGCTGCTGCTCGTTGTAGATGTTGGGCAGCACCGAACAAATGTTAGGCTCCGTGAGGATGAACTGGATCGCCGCCTGGCCCAGGCTGCGGCCCGTGTCCTGGGTGAGGAACGAGATCTGTTCGACCTTCTTCAGCCCATCCAGCAGCCACGCCTTCCGTTTTTCGTCGTCGGCCACGCGGAAGGTGCGATGGTCGTCTTTGCTAAACGTCGTCTTTTCGGAATAATTCCCTTCCAGCAATCCCGAGCAGTGCGGCACGCGCGTAAAGACGTTCAAGTCGCACTCACGTGCCGCGGGGAAAAGGGGTTCGCCAATCATCCGCTCGAACAAATTGTAAATGATCTGCACGTGTGCACCGCGCTCCCGTAGCCCCGCGATGCCCTCTGCTATTTGGCGGCGATCGATCGCCGGCCCCAGCGCCACGCCAAACGTAAGAATCTTACCGGCTTCCCGCAGTTCCTGCAGGGTGTCGAACACTTCGTCGTTGCGGATGGTTTCGATGCGCGGGTTGTGGAGTTGGTAGAAATCAATACGGTCGGTCTCCAACCGTTGCAGGCTTCGCTCGCAGGCCATGCGGATGAAATCGGGCGACCAGTTGTGCGGCCGTTCGCGTTGCCCGGGCTGCACGCCGGGATGATTGTAAAAATCGTAGCCGAACTTCGTGGCGATGACGATCTCATCACGTCGCCCCTCAAAGGCCCGGGCCAGCACCACTTCACCCTTGCCGTCGCCGTACACGTCCGCCGTGTCGAAAAAATTGATGCCGTGATCGAGGGCCTGGCGCAACAGGCGGACGCCCGTGTCGTAATCCTCATCACGCACGCCCCACATCTTGGTGCCGACTGTCCAAACGCCAAAGCCGACCTCGGAAATGTTGCAAGACGTGCCCTTTAGAATGCGATATTTCATTGTGAATCCTGTGGCGTGTCCATGTGCATTTTACCGAAATACCGAGCCTCCCGGCGAGCCGAAACGGATGCGCCCAGCCGACAGCCGGGCATTCCTGGCCCGGCAAACTCGATTACCGGTTTGGCGCGGACGGAGCGGTGGGTGCGGGTTGGGCGACGCCCGGCTGGGTGACGGCAGCACCAGGCGTTGCTTGTTGTCCTTGTGTGAACGCGCGCTGCCAGTATTCATCGGGGTAGGTAACCCGCGGGATGCTGCTCCAGAAACCGTTGATGACCGGGCCTTGCGGGGTACGGTAAATCCAGGATTCACCGCTGCGGGTGTCGATGAGAAACAAAGCCGTTCCGCGATCCGATTCGTTGGCGACGACGATTTGAAATCGACCCGAGCCGCCCGCTTGGTCAAGTTTCTCCTCGATGCGGCTGAGGCGATCTTGCGTCTTGCTGACCTGGTCCTGGGTCTTGCCGGCTTGTTGCTCGATCAAGTCGAGCTTGGAACAGGAGGTTGTCAGCAGCAGAGCCGATACGACGACTGAGTACGAGGCAATGGTCAGGCCTAGGGCGCGATTATTCATGGCAACATTCTCCGGTTCGCTACGCAACAGAGACGATCCTGTGCGGAACGCCATTCTTTGTAACAGTGCCACCCGGGAACTGTCAAGCGAGGGGATTTCCGGGTGGACAGACCGGGGCGGATGCGCTAAGTAATGGTCGGCCATGCAAGCCTGTTCCAACATCGCGTTTAAGGAGTGGGCTGTCGTGGTGGATGCGTTAGGCCGGGGAGAGCAGGTCCTGGTCCTTCGCAAGGGCGGGATCCGCGAGCAACGCGGTGAGTTTCACGCCGATCACCATGAGTTTTGGCTGTTTCCGACGCAGTACCACGAGGCCGAGCGCTCCGTCATCCCGTCGAAGCGCCCCATCTTGAGCGAAATGGCTGCTATCGCGCCGCGGGACTTTGTGGATATCGAGTACTACGCGGTAGCCGACCCGGTCTTGACGATCACGGAGATCGAGTGTGTCAAACGTCTGCAGGGGCGGCACATCTGGAGCGAGCAGGTCCTCCAGGAGCGCTTCCAGTTCGGGCGCGAGGCAGGACTGCATGCCTTGTTGACCCGCGTGTACCGACGCCCTGCGCCGGAGCGTTTCGCGTTGCGTGAGTCCTACGGCGGCTGCAAAAGCTGGGTCGAACTCGAGCACGGGTTGTCCACTGAAGGCTTGACGCCAGTGCTCGGGGATGCTGAATATAGGGTGCAGCGAGAAGGAATCGTGGAATTGTTATCGGATCATGCCCTTGCTCATCCATAAACGGCCCGACGGCACGGAGAAAAGTCTCGAGTTCGCCAGCAAACCCCTCATCGTCGGTCGCCTCCCGGAATCGGAGATCTCCGTCCGCGATGCATTCATCTCCCGTGTGCATTGTGGTATCAGTTACGTCAACGGTCAATTCACCCTGAAGGATCTTGGTTCGACCAACGGGACCTACCGCAACGGGGCGCGGGTCTTCGAGTGCGCGCTCGCTCCGGCCGACAAGATTCAGGTCGGCAACACGACGATTGTCTTCGAGGTCGACGCCCAGAGCGGCGACGCGATCCTGCGTCAGGTCCCCCAGATGGTGGCCCCTCCGTCAACCCTCGGGGGTTCCACGCCGCCGCGTCCCGACCTCCGTCAGGTCACTGTGCCCGTCAACGAGCCGCTGATCAAACCGTCAGCGCCAACCCTCCGTCCCAAGTAATTCGAGCGAAGCGCCTGATGAACGTGGCGCACAAATCCATCTTCCCAGTTCTCTTGGCGGCCAGTTTTGTCTTCGCGTCCGCGACCCGGGCCGGATCGCAGGAGGCAGCGAACCAGGTCAAATCTTCCGCGGAATCCGTTCGTGAGGAGGCCCGTCAGCGACGCGCCAAAATGCCCATCGCCAAGGGTGCCATCAAAGAGATCGATTTGCTGCGCCATCAGATCAAGCTCACAACCGAGGACGGCCTGCGGACGTTCGCCTACACGAGCCGGACTTACATCTTCCGCGACAAGGAGAAGATCGCCGCGGACAACCTGAAGGTCGGCGAAATCGTTGCCTTGCGCTTCAATACGGACAAGGATGGCAACATGCTCGTGCTGCGCATCAAAGCCCGCACGCCGTCCGAATTGATGGAGCCGCCACCGCCCGCTCCGGCCGGTAAACAGCCATGAAAAAAGTCCTGGTTCCTCTGGCACCCGGCTTCGAGGAAATCGAGGCGATCACCGTGATCGACATCCTCCGGCGCGCTGGTGTTGAAGTGACCGTCGCCGGTACCCAACCAGGGCCGATCGAGGCTTCACGCCAGACCAAACACATTCCCGACTGCACGCTCGCTGACGTCCGTGCGGAGGATTTCGACATGCTCGTCCTGCCCGGTGGCCAGCCCGGCGCCACCAAGCTCCGCAACAACGCCCGCCTCCAGCAAATCGTCGAAACGTTGCGGGCAAAGGACCGCCACCTCGCCGCCATTTGCGCCGCCCCGATCATTCTGTCCGCCTATGGCATCTTGAAAGATCGCGCCGCCACGAGCCATCCCACCGTTCGTGCCGAGGTCGCGGCGGGTCTGAAGATTGCCACTATGTTGCAATTCCCGATCCAGACAGTAGAATCCACGCCGGTGGCCGGGTGAACCGGAGCAGCATAACCGCAACCGCTCTCACTGTCGCTGGATCGGACAGCGGTGGCGGCGCTGGCATTCAGGCTGACTTGAAAACCTTCCACGCGCATGGCGTCTTCGGTACGAGCGCCATCACGTGCATTACCGCGCAGAATCCAGATCGTGTCAGCGCCGTGCAAGCTCTCACGCCGCGCCTTGTTACCGAGCAGATGGACCGCATCTTCGAAGCGTTCCCCATCGGCGCGGCGAAGACCGGCATGTTATATGACGCGGCGATAATCGAGGCCGTCGCGCGCGGTTTTGCCCGCCGCAAGTTCCGCAAAGTTGTTGTCGATCCCGTAATGGTGGCCGGCAGCGGTGCACGGCTGCTCAAGAGCGATGCGATCACGGCGTTGTCAACCAGGCTTTTCCCGCACGCCGCGGTCGTAACTCCCAATCTCGCGGAAGCCGAGGTGCTGTCGCAGGGATCCATTCGCACGCTCGACGAACTGCGCGCGGTGGCTCGTTTGTTAGCGGAGAAATTTGGCGTGCCGTTCCTCGTGAAAGGAGGACACCTGCACGACGGGAAGCAAGCGGTAGATGTGTTCTTCGACGGCAAACGTTTTCGCGAATACCGCGCAGTAAGGGTGCCGAATCTCAAGACCCACGGCACTGGCTGCGCGTTTTCCGCCGCCATCGCGGCCAATCTTGCCCTCGGTTACAGTTTGCCGGAGTCCATTGCCCGGGCAAAGCGATTCGTCACGAGCGCCATTCGTGGCGCGCGAAAAGTCGGGCCTTACTCCGTACTGGGGATATGAAGCGTCCGCTCACGGGACTCGTGGTCGCGTATGCTGCGGGGATTTGGATCGGATCGCTGGTGGGTGGCCCGGCGATAATATTGTTTGCCGTGGCGGCGGCATTCCTCGTTGCCTTTTTGTTTTTGCAGCGAACAAGCTTCGGTCTCGTGGCCCTGCTGGCGGCGGTTGTCGTGGCGGGAACCGGCGCCTATCGCGAGGCCGTGACGATTTCCTCACCCAACAACATCACGCGGTTGCTCGAACAGCGTGATCAGAACGTCCAGATGCAAGGTGTCATCGTCAGCGACACGGGCTATCGCGCTTTGCCCTTGAATGAAAACGATGCGGAGCGAGAGCGCTTCGAGCTTGAACTGACCGCCGTGGAGCACTATGGCCAGTGGCAGCCCGCCGTTGGTCGCCTCCTTGTGTTCGTCAGCGAAACGCGGGACGCCGAACCTCTGCGCTACGGCGATCGCATTACGTTCTCGGCCATCTTGCGTGTGCCGCTGCCTATGCGGAACCCGGGCGCGTTTGATTGGCGGACCTGGCTGGAGCGGCGCGGGATTCATTTCACCGCCACGATTCGCAAAACTGATTTGGTTCATGTCGAGGCCCACGATCAGGGCAATCCCGTGATCGCGCTATCGCTCCGTCTGAGCGAATATCTCGAACACGCCTTGCGGTTGGGGCTCGAGAGCGAACCGAAGGTCGCGGGCGCGTTGGCAGGTATGGTGCTCGGGAAGCGATCGGAAATACCGACGGAAACGTATGCGGACTTCCAGCGGACGGGCGTGTTCCATGTCTTCGCGATCAACGGGCTGCATGTCGGGCTGGTGACGGCGGTGGTGCTCATCGTCTTGCGTCTCGTCCGGATTCCGCGGCGCTGGTGCGCGGTGGTGGCAGTACCGTTATTGATTCTATACGTGTTCGCCACCGGTGCCCATCCCGGCGCGGTGCGGGCGTTGGTGATGGCCTGCGTATGGTTGATCGGCTGGATGCTGGTGCGGCCTGCGGATTCCTTGAACAGTTTGGCTGCGGCGGCGCTCGTAATTCTTGTTTGTGCTCCGACGCAACTCCTGGATGGAGGATTTATCCTGTCGTTTTCCGTGGTGTTGGCGATTGTGACGTTGACGCCGCGTATTGAGGCGTTGCTACTCTCGCGGATTGCGCCGGATCCGTTCTTGCCGCGGCAATTTGTCCCAGACTGGCGGACGAAGCTCGCGGGTGGGTTACAGCGCATCATCCAACTGCTGAGTTGCTCCATCGCGGCGTGGCTGGGGTTGCTGCCGCTGATGCCGATCTACTTTCATTTGTTCACGCCGATTAGCATCGTGGCCAATTTGCTGGTCATCCCTTTGCTGGGTGGCATTCTCGCGTTGGGTTTGTTGACCGCGCTGGCGCATATCGCTTCGGCATGGTTGACGTTGACGTTGAACAATGCGAATGGTTTTCTCCTCAGCATCATGATCCGCGGCGTCGAATAGCTCGGTCACGTGCCCTTCGGTCACCGTTTTGTGCAGGCCCCGCCCCTTTGGCTGGTCTGGGCGTATTACGGACTTGGCATCCTCCTGCTGAGCAAGCGGATTTCGGCGTCACGCCGGGGATTGGCCGCGGCGTTGGCGGTGCCAACCCTGGGCACGGTGTTGTTCCTGAGCGGAGGCCGCGCCAACAAAGTGGAACTTACCGTACTGTCGTTGAACGACGGTATGTCCATCTTCATCGACGCGCCCGGCGAGGCCAACGACATGCTGGTCGACGGCGGTGGTGGTTGGAGCGGCGCGCACATCGTGATCCCGTTTCTGCGTGCGCAAGGAGTGAATCGACTCGCGGCGATCGTCCTCACCCGTGGCGACAAGGCCCATGCGGCCGGATTGGATACTGTCGCCAATGAGGTTCCCATCCGTAAGGCGCTCTACAGTGGAATCGGTTCGCGCTCAAAATATTACCCCCAGTGGCTCGACGAGATGAAGGCGCACAAAATCCCTTTGCGCGCGGTCAAAGCCGGAGACGACTTGAGCGCCACACCGAATGTGCATATTCGCGTGCTGAATCCACCGCCCGGCGCTGCGGCCAGCCGCAGTGAGGACAACGCACTCGTGATCGCGGTAGAATTCGGACCGACCCGCGTTCTATTGATGTCCGATGTGGGTGAGACCGTGGAGAAACGGCTCCTGAAAGAATCCAGCAATCTGCGCGCCCAGGTCATCGTGAAAGGCCAGCACGGCACCGAATCATCGTGCACCGCCGAATTCCTTGACGCCGTACGCCCGGAAGCTGTCGTGCAAGTGGTCAATCTGAACGACAGCCACCGCTATCCCGAACCAAATCTACGCGATCGCCTGGCACAACGCGGCATCACCCTCCTTCGCAGCGATGACAGCGGCGCGGTCACGATTCAGCTCACCCCTAACAAGTACGAGGTTCGTACATTTCTTAAATGAGCGCGGCGGTCATCCGAGCATTCTGACTTGTCTGGGCAACGGGGCCTCGCCATACTGCGCGGTCATGGTGGTCATCATCAACGGTCGCGTTGTCGGCCCGCACGGTGTGCTAGAGCATCACTGTGTCGTCATCGAAAACGGCCGGATCAAGCAAATCGCACCGACCGCGCAGGTGCTTTGGCCGGAAGACGCGCAGGTCATCGACGCCCATGGCGGGTTTGTGGCTCCCGGTTTCGTCGATATGCACGTTCACGGCGCGTTGGGTCGTGACACGATGGAAGGTACCGTCGAAGCACTGGCGCAGATCGCGAAGTTTCACGCGGCGGGTGGCACGACGGCGATGACACCCACGACCACCACCCACTCTGCGGAAAGGATAGCCAGCACGCTTCAGGCAATTGCCGATGCGATGGGACACGATTTCGGGGGAGCGCAAATCGTCGGAGCCCACGTCGAAGGACCGTACATTTCGCGGGAACGCAGCGGCGCACAACCCGCGCAGTTCATTCGCGACCCAATTCCGTCGGAGTATGAACCGTGGCTTGACCGCGAGGGATTGGTGACGCAGATGACGCTCGCGCCGGAACTGCCCGGCGCATTGGAACTCATCGATGCACTTTTGCAGCGGGAAATTCTGCCGAGCGGCGGGCACACGGCGGCGAACTACGAGCAAGTGCGCGCGGCGGTTGAGCGCGGCCTGTGCCACGCGACGCATTTGTTCAATTGCATGTCGAGCACGGTGAGGTCCGGCCCGTTTCGATTGCCTGGCGCGCTGGAGACGTTCCTGGCGGACGAACGGGTGATGGTGGAATTGATCGCCGACGGCAAGCACGTGCATCCGGAGTTGCTCCGGCTGGCGGTGCGGGCGAAAGGAATCGACAAGGTATGCCTGATCACCGACGCGACCGCCGGCGCGGGCCTGGCGGAGGGGACCGAGTTTCTGGTGGGTGAAACGCGCGCGGTGGTGTGCGCGGGCGTCGGGATGGTTGTGGACGGCTCGACCCTGGCGGGCAGTGTGTCGACAATGATCCAGATGGTCAGGAACATGGTCGAACTCGCGGGCTTGTCGTTGGCTGACGCGGTGCGCCTGGCGAGCTTGAACCCGGCGCGCGCCCTGGGAATTAGTGGGCGGAAAGGGAGCTTGGAACCGCGCAAGGATGCGGACATCGTGATTTTCTCGGGCAACTTCGCAGTGCTGAAGACGATGGTCGGCGGGCGACTGGAATACGAAGCGCAGGCAGCGTGAACGACATAATTCAGGTGATCGCGAGATGATTGTCATTACCGGAGCGACAGGGTTTGTTGGCGAGGAGGTTGTCAAGCAGGTCCGGGCCGCCGGTCATCCGGTTCGCGCCATCGTGCGCGACCCGCGGCGCGCGTCGTGGCTGGCGGAGCGCTACGGGGCCGAACTTTTTCACGGCAACGTCTTATCCGCGTCGTCGATCGAAGGCGCGATACAGGGTGCGAAGTGTGTGATTCACCTGGTGGGCATCATCCGCGAATGGAAGGAAAACACCTTTGAGCGGGCGCACGCCCAGGCGACGAAGCACGTGATTGACGAAGCGAAAAAGTCGGGTGTGAAACGCTTCCTGCATATGAGCGTGCTCGGCACGCGCGATAATGCGCGGAGCCGTTACCACCAGACGAAATGGGCTGCGGAAGACTGCGTGCGCAAAAGCGGTCTGGCTTGGACGATCTTCCGTCCCTCGTTCATTTACGGCCCGAAAGACGTGGCGATCAATACGCTGGCGAAGCTCGTGCGGCGCCTGCCGTTTGTGCCGGTCTTGGGCGGCGGGAACACAAAGATTCAGCCGATTTCCGTCGAGAATGTGGCCCGGGCCTTTGTCGGGGCGATTCGGAACGACGAAAGTATCAACCGGGTCTATGATCTCTGCGGGCTGGAGGCCTTCACGTGGAACGAGCTGTACGATAAGTTGCAAATGATCCTCGGTACGCGAAAACCGAAGTGGCATCTGCCGCTGCCCATCGCCCGGGCGCAAGCAGCGTTCTTCGAGAAGATTCTGCCGAACCCGCCCTTCACCCGCGACCAACTCCTCATGCTGCAAGAGGACAATATTGGCGATCCAAAGCCAGCGGAGCGGGACTTCATGCTGGAACAGGAGAACTTCGAAGATGGCGTGGCGCGCTACCTAAAGCGCACCCCGTAATAAAGAAACAGGGAATCCGCGAAGGATTCCCTGTTACGATATCAAGATTTAAGGAAGTGTAGCCAGTCCTTGCTTTCCTACTAGTCCGTCTTCTTTGCGGTATCGGGGGGGCCAATCTTGTGAGCCGTCGCGACGCCGTTTTCCTCGGAGTATGCGACCTTGACCTTGTCACCCACCTTGATGTCGGTAATCGCCGCTTCCTTCTTGTCGGCGGTGGCGTACTTGGTCTTCTCGCCGATTTTGAACGTCTTGCTGGTCGTATCCTTCTTGACGATGACGGTG
>JBGOTY010000115.1:0-9345 GCA_041476745.1 Verrucomicrobiia bacterium
CCGTGACCGTGGTACTCCACATTACGGTAGAACCACATCACCATTGTCGGCACCAACGTTCGCGACAGCGCATAGCTGGCCAGCATCGCGAACACCACCGCTTCGGCCAGCGGCACGAACAAATAACGCGCCACGCCCGTCAGGAAGAACATGGGGACGAACACAATGCAGATGCACAACGTGGAGACGAACGCCGGCAGAGCGATCTCCTGCGCGCCGTCCAAAATCGCCTGGATGGTCGGCTTGCCCAGCGCCATTTGACGGTGGACGTTCTCCAACTCAACGGTCGCGTCGTCCACGAGAATGCCGACGGCCAGCGCCAGCCCGCCCAGCGTCATCAGGTTGATCGTTTCTCCCAGTGCGCTGAGAGTGGCCAGCGAGACCAACACCGAAAGCGGAATCGAGAGGGCAATGATGACCGTGCCCCGCCACGAACCCAGGAACAAAAGAATCATGATCGCCGTCAGGCACGCCGCGATCACGCCCTCGCGTACCACGCCCGAGATGGCGGCGCGCACGAATATCGACTGGTCGATGAATTGTTTCACGATCAGTTTATCGGAGACAGTCTTCATCGTGGCGGCCATGGCCTGCTTGATGCCGTTGGCGACGCTCAGGGTCGAGGCTGTCCCGGTTTTCAGAATACTGATCAAGACGCTGCGAACGCCGTCCTGGCGGACAACATTCTGCTGGGGCAAATAACCATCGCGTACCTGGGCTACATCGCGAATGCGAATCACCGCGCCGTTGATGGTCTTAATCGGCAGGTCGTTCAACTCATCCAACAATTTTGGGCTGGTGTTGAGGTTGATGTCGTATTCCGTGGAGCCGATCTTCGCCGTGCCGCCAGGCAGGGCAAAATTCTGCTGGCTGATGGCCGTAACGACATCCTGTGGGGAAAGATTCTGGGACTGCAGCGCTTTCAGGTTGAGGTCCACCGAGACCAGCCGTTGCTTGCCGCCGAAAGGGAACGGGATGGCAGCTCCCTGCACGGTGATCAGCCCGACGCGAATCTGGTTCACACTGGTGTCAAATATCTCCTGCTCGGAAAGTGTCTGGCTGCTGAGGCCGTACTGGAGAATGGGGACCGTGGACGCGTTATACTGGATAACAAGCGGCGGTGTGGTTCCGGGTGGTAACGCGCGCAGGACCGTTTGTGAGATGGCCGTGATCTGGGCTACGCCGGCGTCCACCGAGGTTCCCTGCCGAAAGAACACCTTGATGATGCCAATGCCGAAATAGGAGGAAGACTCAATGTGTTCGATATTATTGACCGTGGTGGTCAGCGCGCGCTCTTCATTGTAGACGATGCGGTTTTCCATATCGACCGCATTCAAACCCGTGTAGTTCCAGATAATGCTGACGACTGGGATATTAATGGCGGGGAAAATGTCCGTCGGCGTGCGCAGCAGGATGAACGGCGTCAACAGCAACAACAACAGCGCCGCCACCACAAAGGTGTAGGGACGGCGAAGCGCTAGGCGGACAATCCACATAACGTCCTCCGCAATCGGCTACGACGGCAATTCACGTTCATGGTGTTGACCAGTTGGTCTAGCTTATGAATGAAGGCTTGGTGCGCCCGCAATTTCTTTTTCGGGCACGCCAATTAATCGAAAGATCGTCGGCTTCAAGTGGCGGATGATCGCCAGGTTGTTTTCGATTTTTGCCTGCAAGAGCACCCCCAGGACGCTGCCGTACAGATCACGGGCTTTCGCGTCACAGTCCTGCTCCGGCACCAGCCCTTCCCGAACGGCGTCCCGGATTGCCGCCGCGAGATACTTGCAGCGCCATTCCATAATCTGGAGGGATTTCTTCCGAATTTTCTCATCCTGTGTGCTCAACTCGGAGCCCAGGGAAGTGAAGGCACAACCGCAAACCCTGCCAAATCTCTGCATTTGCTGCTTCTGCTGCTCATATACAAACTCGCAATACCCCGCCAAACGTTCCAACGGCGGCGTCTGCGGCGAAAAGATACGATCCAGATCAGGCCGCAACTTCCGCCAATGATCGTCGATCGCCGCAACCGCCAAATCTGACTTCGATGGGAAGAAATGATAAAAGCTCCCCTTCTTCGCGCTCGCCCGCTCGCAAATGTGATCCACGCTGACCGCTCCGTAGCTCTGTTCCCAAATGAGCCGCATGGCAGTATCCAACAACTTCTGCTTGGTATCGCATTCGGTTTTCATGCTTCGACGATGCCTAAAACTATTGCCTGAGTTGACCGATCAGTCAAATGAAAAAATAGATGACGAAAACCCATCTGGGGTTTGCGGTGTTAATCTCGGGTAGGATGGCGTATCTCGCTGTCGTTTGTGGATGGGAATGAAGGGGTTAAGAGTTGCATGTAACGTCTGCGCGGTTATGTTTGTCTAAGAAGAACGTAAGGAGCTGTAATATGAAATATCACTCTATTAGTCTGGCAGTAGTGGCAGTTGGACTTGTGCTGGCGGGATGTGAAACCCCCTCAGGTCGTCCGGACAACACCGCTACGGGTGCGTTGGTTGGCGGTGCGACCGGTGCGGGCATTGGGGCTATCGCTGGCGGTCGTCACGCGGGTGCAGGCGCGTTGATCGGGGGCGCGATTGGGGCGGTCACCGGCGGCATCATTGGCAACTCCATCGACCAACAGCAACGGGAGCGGGTGCGCGAGTATTCCCCGCAAACCTTGCAACGCGTCGACCAGGGTCAGCCACTGGGGACAGCAGACATCAAGGCCCTGGCGAAAGCGGGCGTCAGCGACGAGGTCATCATCAGCCAGATTCGTAATTCCCACACGGCCTACCACCTGAGCACCGCAGAGATCATCGATCTGAAGGATGCCGGCGTCAGCGAGCGGGTCATCGACGTCATGATCAACACGGCCAGTGGCGCCAATGCCGGACCGCCACCGCCGCCTCCGTCGACACAATACGAAGAAGTCGTGGTAGCTGGACCTCCGCCACCGCCGATCGTGGAGGAAATCTACTATCCGGCACCTGGCCCGGGTTACGTGTGGGTCGGCGGCTATTGGGGATGGTACGGCGGAAGCTGGGTGTGGGTGCGAGGCCGCTGGGCTTGGCCGCCGCATCGCCGGGCAGTTTGGGTTGGCGGCTACTGGGAACGTCGTGGCGGCAGCGGCGTGTGGATCTCCGGCCACTGGAGATGACCGGCAGCGCCTGACGCGCGGCGGAGCTAAATCTGTTTCGCGGTTGAGTTTTCACCGATTACGGGGCAGGGTGTGTTGGCCATTGGAAACGGCCGCGAAATGGGAATGAGACCTTCCTCCAAAGACCTGGCGGTTCTTTATTACCAGTTGGGGACGATGCTGCAAGCGGGTGTTCCGATCCGAAATGCGCTCACCTCGCTGCAGGAAACCGGACCGCGTCCGCTACGCAAGACCGTCGCGTTTCTGGCCGGGCGCGTTCAGGAAGGCGAACCCCTGCACCAGGCAGTGGCCGAGAGCCCACGTTGCCGCTTTGCGCGCCTCGATCAGCATACTCTCGCCGTTAGCGAACAGAGCGGCGCCCTGGATGTGGGGTTGTTGTCTCTCGGCAACTACTACGAGAATTTAGCGCGAGCGCGCCGCAAAATGATCTCCGCCTCCATGTTTCCCGCGTTAATACTGATGGTGGCGGTATTTGTCTCCCACCTTCCCGCCCTCGTCGTGGGCGCGCTCGGGCAGGGAAACTATGGTTTACCCGAGTACTTGCGCGACACGGTCGGATTCCTCATTCTGCTTGCCGTCGCAGCTTGCGTCATTCGCTGGATCATCCGCACCGCTCTGAAGACCTCGAAGCTTGATCTGGCCATGGATCGATTCATTCGCTTCGTGCCGTTGGTGGGTCGGGTGCGGTTTGACTATGCCCTGAGCCAGTGGGTCTCTTCGATCCGATTGATGCTCAAAGCCGGTTTTGGTGTCGTGCACGCGCTCGAGTTCTCCAGCAAGACCATCAATAGCCCACGGATCGCGCACGCCTACGACACGGCTCGTCCTCTCATCGACAGCCAATTGGAAGTCAGCCGCGCGCTGCAAGCCACGGGCGTCTTCCCGGAGCACTTGATCCAGTTCTGGGCGACGGGAGAACAAAGTGGTCGTCTCGACGACATGTTGGATCGGCTGGCGCAGTATTACGAAGAACGGTGGCGTCACAGCCTCGATCTTCTCAGCAGTTGGCTCCCGCGGATCGCCTACGGACTCGTCTGCGTGTACATGATTTTCCAAATGGCGAACCTGCTCGGCCCGCTCCTCGGCGCCTACTCGGAAGCCTTGCAGTAATGTTGATTGCCAGCGTGACTTTTTGCGCGCACGTTTGTCTAATTAGCAATGCCAGCGCCCGTCAAATACGACGATCCCGTGTCTGCGCCTGAGATGGCAACTACGCCGCCAGCGGCACCGGCGCCCGGACCGTGGCAGGCCCTCTACGAGCAACACTCGCGTTATGTCTACTATCTGGCCCTGCGCACGGTCGGCGATCCCGCCCTGGCCGAGGACATCACGCACGATGTCTTCCTGAAAGCCTACCGCCACCTCGACCAATTTCGCGGTCAGTCCGGCCTGCGGACCTGGCTGTATCGCATCACCATCAACCATTGCCAGAACGTGCAGCGTGCCTGGCAGAAACGGAATATCATTAGCACCGGCGATCCGCAAGCATTGGACGCTGTGGCCGCCAATACGGACAGCCCCTTGCGCGTCCTGGAGATCAAGGAGCTGGGACAGAGAATCCAGAAGACGCTGGAGGCGCTGCCCGACGAATACCGGTTGCTACTCTTGCTGGTGGCGGACGAAAACCTGAGCTATCAGGAAATCGCGACGCTGACGGAGCAGAGCTCAGATGCGGTGCGGGGCAAGTTGCACCGCGCGCGGCGGGCGTTCGTCCTGGAATTTCAAAAGAACAGTTGAAAGGCCCTATGAATCCAGACACACCCAAGCAACGCCTCCAGCATCGTCAGCTGGAGGAGCAGACCGCTGAACAACAGCAAACCACCGGGCAACAAGCGGGCCTGGCGTTCGATTCCGTGGAGGAATTGCTGCGCTATGACAACCTGCAGACGGCACCGCCCCCGGCGATTGCTGAGCGCCTCAGGATTTCGCTGGAACAGGAACCAAAACCGAAGCGCTCCTGGTGGCATCGGCTTTTTGGAAAGTAGAGTGTCATGAACTTTGCCAAACGAGTTTGGGGTTACCTGCCGCGTGGACTCCGTGGGCCGCTGTTGTTTCTGCTGATGACCGGTATTGTCACGCTGGCGGGGAGTCTCACGGGTACATTCGACCTCTACGGGCTACTCGCGCTGTGGCCAACCGAGTTCTGGCACGGACGTGTGTGGCAAGCGGCAACCTACGTGCTGCTGCCGTTCGGACCAGCGGACTTAATCTTCAACGGATTTCTCTTTGCTGTGCTCGGTACGCGTCTGGTGATGGGGTTGGGCCGGCGGCAGTTCTGGCTGTTCTGCCTGGTGGCGGTGGCCGGCACGGCAGTCACGAAGCTGGCACTCGGCTTGTTTGACCACCGCGGGCTGGTCGGTATCGGCGGCGTGGTCTTCGCGATGTTCGCGGCGTGGTGTCGGCTGTTTGCCAACGAGGAAGTAATGATGATGGCCACGTGGCGGATGCGGATGCGCACGGCGATTCTAATTATCGCGGGGCTGATTATTATGTTCGGCCTGTTTAGTCCGTGCGGGTTTTGGAATGCGCTGGCCATTCTCGGCGGCGGCGCAACGGGCTGGCTGTATCTTGCGGCGCAGTCGTACTGGCGGTCGCGTCGTGGCCCGCAGTTATTGCCGTCGGAGCGAATCAGCCGACTGGAGCTATGACGGGGCTCGAAGAACCGGTGGTGGGGACGCGCGCGAGAAATCGTGCAGTCCTCGCAGGCGCGCGGGCACGGCTTGCTCACGCTGCGCTGGCGAATTGCCACTTGTGCGCGCACCATTGCGGCGTCAATCGACTCGCCGGCGAACAAGGACTTTGCCATGCCGGTACCGAAACGCGGGTATTTTCCGTCCAAGTGGAAGTGGGCGATGAACTCGAATTGCTTCCGACGTTTGCCATCGCGCTCAGTGGCTGCGACTTACGATGCTCATTCTGCATTACGGGAGCCGAGAGCTGGAACCCGCGCGCGGGAGAATCGTTGTGTACTGCCACACTCGCAGCACAGGCACAGGCCGCCCTGAAGAACGGAGCGCGGACCGCCATGATTCTCGGCGGCGAGCCAACGATCCATTTGCCAGCGGCGCTGGAGATCGTCGCCGCGCTGCCACCGGCGATGCGGCTGGTGTGGAAAACCAATGCGCATGCCACCGCCCAGGCGCGCGCCTTGTTGGATGGCATGTTCGATGTGTGGCTGGCCGATTACAAATTCGGCAATGATGATTGTGCCATGCATCTGGCGAAAGTCCCGCGCTACGAACAGGTCGTTCGAGAAAACCTCCTGTGGGCCAGCCATCATGGCGAACTCATCGTCCGTCATCTACTGATGCCGGGCCATGTGGATTGCTGCTGGGAACCCATTGCCCACTGGCTCGCGGCAAACCTGCCATCCGTAAAGGTGAGCCTGCGATCCGGTTTCTGGCCCGGGTGGCGGGCCGCGAATCATCCGGAATTGTCCCGCCCTTTCTCGCTGACCGAGTTGCAGTCCGCATGGAACATTGCACGCAGTTATGGCTTGCGTCTGGTCGAATGAAACCCAAGACTCATCACTCCAAGATGGCAACGGCTTGCAACGCGTCGACGACGGAGTTGTTGATCCAAGCGGACGGCACGGTTCTCGCACACAACCTGACGCCCGCAATGGCCGAGTTGTTAAGTACCATCAACCCATCCGACAAACCGATGAAACAACGCGCTAGTGCGGTCAAGCCGCAATCATCCGATGAACTTCCAGCAAGAGCTTGAGACCCTGATCCGGGCCCGCTACCCGATCCTGTACATCGTGACTTCCGAAGAGACGCGTGTCCAAAACCTGATCGTGCCGATAGGCACGAAGCGTCAGAAAAAAGTCTTTGAATGGTCCTACAGCACGGGGCTGCTTCCCGCCGGCACTTCTTTCCAGTCCCAGAAACATCGCAACGCCGCCACGAAGGACCCGTTGACCGCGCTGGATCAGGTGGTCGACCAGGTCGAACCGGCGATTTTTATCTTCAAGGATTTCCATCCGTTTCTGACGAAAAACAATTTCGCGGTGATCCGTAAGCTCAAGGACATCGCCCTGCATTTGAAGAACAGTTACAAGACGGTCATCCTGATTTCACCAACTTTGGAAATCCCCACCGAATTGGACAAGGAAGTCACGGTATTGAATTTTCCACTGCCCTCCCGCGAAGACCTGGGGGTCCTGTTGGACGGGATCATCAAAGACGTCAAGGACATGGGGGAAGTAAAAATTGAACTGGATAACGGGGGACGCGAGCGGTTGTTGCAAGGGGCGCTCGGGCTCACCTGGAGCGAAGCCGAGAACGTCTTTGCCAAGATCATCGTCAAGGAAGGCCGATTGAGCGGCGACGACGTGGCCGAGGTGTTTTCCGAGAAACAGCAAATTATCCGCAAGAGCGGGTTACTGGAATACTATGCCACCAGCCAAACCATTTCCGACGTGGGCGGGATGGCCGTGCTCAAGGATTGGTTGCTGAAACGCGCCGTGGCGTTTACCGAGGAGGCCCGCGATTTCGGCTTACCGGCCCCGAAGGGCGTGCTGCTCTTGGGCGTGCAAGGCTGCGGCAAGAGCCTGTGCGCAAAAGCCGTTTCTAGTCTTTGGCAGCTTCCGCTACTGCGGTTTGACATGGGACGCATGTTCAACAGCCTGGTTGGTTCTTCCGAGGAGAACGTGCGCAAGGCCATTGCCGTGGCCGAGTCCGTCGCCCCCGCCATCCTCTGGGTGGACGAAATCGACAAGGCCTTTGCCGGCATCCAGGGCTCGGGCGGTTCGGACGGCGGCACGACGGCACGCGTCTTCGGGACATTTCTGACATGGCTTTCGGAGAAGACGACCTCCGTGTTCGTGGTCGCCACCGCGAACGACATTTCCCAACTTCCGCCCGAACTCCTGCGCAAGGGAAGGCTGGACGAGATCTTCTTCGTCGATCTGCCGGCGGAAGAGGAACGCATCGACATTTTCCGGATCCATCTGTCCCGGCGCGGACGCCGTCCCGAAGACTTCGATCTGAAGGCATTGGGAGCGGCCAGTGAACACTTCAGCGGCGCCGAAATTGAGGAAGCAATCATCAGTGCCTTGTATGACGCCTTTTACGCACAACGCGACCTGGTGATGGACGACATCCTCCAGACGATGGGCCAGACGGTGCCACTCTCCAAGACCATGGACGAACACCTGAACCGCCTGCGCAGTTGGGCCGAAGGCCGGGCCCGGCATGCCAGCGTCCCTCGCGCCCTCGCACCGGCCAAAGATCATCGACGCATGGAGTTTTAGACTACGTAAACTGAGAACAAGGATACCGGCCGATGAATTTGGAATCGATTGCGGAATTCTTCAGAAGATGCGGCCAGTTTGGTGGGAATATCTTCGTGCTGGCGTTTGTCTCTTTCCTGGTTATCGGCACGCTGATCTATGTGCTATCAATCGTGTTCGCACACCATTGAGACGGTCCCGGTATTGCCGCCGCATTCGAAATTTCCTGCGTGAGTACAAGTGCAGTGCTTTGTCTAATCCATGAACGAAGGAGTCTTCATATATATGAGTTCCGTAAGCATTTTAACACCCGTTGTTGTGGCGGCGTGGCCCATGTTCAGTGCGGTCGTCGCGGCGGCAGCTACTTCTCTGGGGTACACCGTCGTGGCGGATGTCCTGGACAAGGTGGGTCCCGTGACCGCAACGACCAAAACCATCCAGCGCGTGGAACTGCAACTCGCCAATACCGAACTGGTGACCGATCAGCTGGGGCGCGACCAGCATATCGCCGTCGCCCGGGACGGGGTGACGGTGACCTTCTCGCGTGATGCGCGCGGCCAGGCCAAGGTCTGCGTCAACGGCACCGGTCAAACCGAGGAGGCGCTACGCGCGCTCGGGGAAGAATTGAGCCAACGCGTTGTCCAACAATATGTCTACCAACGCTTGATCGATGAGTGTCGGACGCGCCAGTTCCTTGTCGTCGAGGAAGAGGTAGAAGCCGACAAAAGCATTCGCTTGAAGGTTCGGCACTGGGAGGGTTGAGGATGCCACAACGCGAATTTGAAATCACCATCGCTCCCAACGGAAATGTGGAGTTACACATTAAGGGATACAAGGGCAAGACCTGCCTCGAGGTCGTCCGGCTTTTCGAACAAATTGTCGGCAAGGTTGAATCCCAGCGCGAAACGAGCGAGTTTTACGAACCCGAAGAGGATGTCCGTTTCCGAATCGATCAACGGCA
>JBGOTY010000116.1:0-9286 GCA_041476745.1 Verrucomicrobiia bacterium
CCTTTTTGAATTCCTTGGGAAATTCCTTCGCCAGAAAATCGAGGACTTTTTGGGCTTCGGGCGTGCCGCTGGCCCATTCGATGCCCGCGTAAATGTCCTCCGTGTTCTCTCGAAAAATGGTCATGTCCACTTTTTCAGGATGCTTGACGGGGGAGGGGACGCCCCTGAACCAACGGACGGGGCGCAGGCAGACGTACAGGTCAAGCATCTGGCGCAAGGCGACGTTCAAGCTGCGGATGCCTTTGCCGATGGGCGTGGTGAGCGGGCCTTTGATGCCGACAAGATAGTCCTGGAACGCCTTGACGGTTTCGTCGGGCAGCCAGTTGTTGAATTTCTGGAACGCGGTCTCGCCCGCGAAAACCTCCAGCCATTCGAGTTTGCGTTTGCCGCCGTACGCTTTCTTCACCGCCGCGTCGAACACGCGTTCGCTGGCGGCCCAGATATCGGGCCCCGAGCCGTCGCCACGGATGAAGGGAATGGTGGGTCTGTCGGGAACGTTCAGCTTGCCGTTTTGAATGGAAATCTTTGCCATGAATTGTGGTTCTCCTCGCCTAAAAGCGTGGCGATGATAGCAGACACGCCGTGACGGGCAATAGAAAGTTCATGGTCTTGTGGGGGCAAAGAGAATGCGCGGAGTGTTGACCGTAGGGGCGCGGCCAACACTCCGCACACTGCATCCGAATCGACCACCCGCCTATTTACAACTTAGCGCGGCCTTGACGGCGCTGATTGGCGGGAAAAACTGGTTGGCCTGGTCCGGCGTGATGAAACCTCGACGGATTTGACGGTTGATCCGCGTGGTCAACTTTGTAAGGATTCGGCACGTTCGGCCGGTGCGTCCCGCCAACAGCCTCTTTTTCGCTGCGCGCAGACTGGCCAGGATGGATTTTTCGTCCCTTGCATCCAGACCGGCGCCCGACACCGCCGCAATAGCGTCATCGAGCACCTGATCGATGCCCCGAACGATGACGGTGAACGTGCAATTGGTCAGCTCCGTCCCGGAGGCGTCCACCAGCGAATTGGTGACGATATCGATGCCGACAGGGAACAACGCACCTGAGGGCGGCGTGCTAACGACATTTGCGCCGGGGCAGGCGCTGCTAAAGCCGGGTGGATCAAACAAAACACGCGCGCCATTCGGATCGATGGGTGAGCCAACGAGATTGGTTGTGATGCAGGTGATCGTCGATCCGAGGTTGGTGCAGGCCTGCACCTCGAAGGGGCCGATATCGCAAGCCGGCCCAGCTGGACGCGGGTCGCCGCGTTGATCGGTATCGGTCCCATTGGTGATGACGCAACTGCCGGCATTGATCGCCGGGCTGCCCGGCAGCAGCTCGAGCGTGAAGGTTGTCCCGCCATTGTTCTGCAGCGGTCCGAGCAGGGGATCGAGCAGCAAACCGGCTGAGCCGACGTGGTCATCGTTGACGCCATCGGCGAAGCCGGTGCTGTCATCACCGTCTCCGATCAGGTTGAAACCCTTGGTGACGAAGTCGCCGATTGCGTCCGGCGCATTGGTCGTCGCGCCCGTCGCCGCGTTGGTCGCAATAATTGAGTCGGTAACGCTGAACACGCCGTTGGTGTTGGCCACACCGCCGCCGGCGCCCGCCGCCGCGTTGAGGGCGATCGTGCTGCTGATGAGCACAACCGAGCCGGATTGACTGAATACGCCACCGCCAAAGCCATTCGTTCCCTGGGCGATGTTTGCCGCTACCGTGCTGTTGCTGATGGTCGCGGAACCGCCGGCGTTATAGACGGCACCACCCGACTCGTCGCCGGCGCCGCCGGTGGCCTGGTTGTCGTCCAGCGTACTGTTCACGACGACCAGAACGCCCGAGGTTGCATTGAAGATCGCGCCGCCACCGGAAAGGGGAGTGCCCGCACCGGCCTGGCAATTGGAAATCGTGCATGCCGAAAGGGTCAGGGTGCCCGCGTTATGGACGCCGCCGCCGGCACCGGTGGCGTCGGTGCCATTCTTGAAGGTCAGTCCCAAAACCGAGACCGTGGCGTTGCTGGCGACATTGAAGATGCGGCTGGCGTTGTTACCGCTGACAGCCAGCACGTCGGCCCCGGGGCCGGACACGGTCAGGTCCTTATCGAGCACAATTTCGCCGTTGGTCAGCGTGATGGTTCCCGTGACCGAAAAATCGATGGTGTCGCCCGCTGTCGCATTGGCGACTGCCTGGCGCAGCGATCCCGCGCCGGTACTGCCGGTGGTGGTGACCGTGTTGGTCGCGGCCCACGTGCGACTGGCGGGACCGAGACACAGTGCGATGAACAGGTATGGGAACGCGCGAGCGAAATGACGCATAACAGGTTCCTTTCTGGCTTGGCCGCTCTTGGAACTGCCGGCTGTTGACGAAGTGGTCATGGTCAATGGGAAGGAGGACGGGTCCTAACACTTGCGTCCTTGGATTCCTGCCACTTGCCTCTGAGTGACACAGGACTCATCCTCCGCTCCTAGCCAGCGCGAAATATGAGGGAGGAAGGTACAAGTAGGCAAGCAATAATTCGAGCCGCCAGACCGTTCCCGTGAGAACGGTGGCGCGCGTTTGCCTTCGCGGACGGTTGCAGGTATGGTGCGCCCCGTGAGCCAATCCGTTCTATTTCGCCAATTTCCGCTCGATCAACTGGACGCGCTCGCGCCGGTCGTGGCGCGGGTTTATGGCCTCAACGATTACGACGCCCGCTCCAAGATTCGGAAAGGGTGGGGGTTTTTGGAGCGGGAGGCCCCGGAGGAAGACGCGCAACGAATCGTGGAAGCCGTCGGAGATTGCGCGGGCGGCGTCATGGCCATCGACAACGCCGCGCTGCGCGCACCCGCGGAGCCGCGGGTGACCACAGGAGTTGAGTTCGCCTCCAACGGGTTCACGCTGCGCCTGCAATCACCGAAGGACCCGACGCGCTTCCTCGAATGGGCGCAAGTGGAAGCGGTGTCCGCAGGCCAATTCTCGGAGGAGATTATCAAGCGCGCGTCAGGTGGTGACGAAAAGAAGATGGGGACGATGATGCTCGGCATGGGCGTGTTTCTCGTCACCGGCATACCGCCCGGCCTGTTGGGCGGCGGCAAGAAAAAGAAGAAGGATGCGAAGCCCGAGAAATCCACCCGCACGATCACCTTTGCCCGGATCATCACGACCGCGGGCGAACAATTTGCCTTTGGCCCCGAGCACTTCGACTTCTCCGGCCTGGGCGTGAAAAAGCAGTTGAACACAGCCGCCAACTTCCGCGTCCTCCTCAGCGAGTTGGCCAGCCTGACATCCGCCAGGGTGAACCTCGGTGCGCGCCTCCTGTTGGACAACCGCTCCCTCACCTTCGCCAACTACACCGGCCCCCACGACTTCGAGACGGAACTGCTCTGGCTGCTAAGCGCCCCACGCGTTACTAATCCTGAATGAATCAAGGAGCCCGATGGGAGCGGTGCCGACTTTCTCGATAGACTTGTCATGAGACCGTGAGGATTGAAGAGTTGACTTGTCAAATCACCACAAGAACATGCGCAATACTCTTTGACCTTTAAGCGCCACGCGACGCACCGTGATCTCATTCATCGTCCCTGCGCATAACGAAGAATCCTGCCTTGGCGGAACATTGCAGGGGATACATCAGGCGGCCCTCACGGTGGGTAAGCCCTATGAAGTGATCGTGGTGAATGATGCTTCCACGGACACTACGGCTGACATTGCCCGCCAACACAACGCTGTGGTCCTGGAGGTCAATCACCGACAGATTGCCGCCACCCGCAATGCGGGCGGACGCGCTGCCCGCGGGGAGCAATTGTTTTTCGTCGACGCGGATACAACCGTCAATCCGCGCGCCGTCAAATCGGCGCTTGAATGGATGGAGAAAGGAGCCGCCGGCGGGGGTGCCTTGACACGTTTCGATGGTTCTGTGCCGCTTTACAGTGTACTCTTGCTCTGGTGGCTCGGCGCATTCATGAAGCTGGCGGGAATTTCAGCGGGCGCTTTCATGTTTTGCACGCGCCAGGCGTTTTGTGCCGTCAACGGGTTCGATGAACGCCTTTATGGCGGCGAGGATGCGGCGATGTCGTTGGCCTTGAAGCGCCAGGGCCGGTTTGTCGTGCTCCGGGAACCTGTCGTTACTTCCGGACGCCGGGTACGCGCGATGACGGGGCTGCAGATACTGGGAGCCCTGGCCCGCATGGCCTTTTTTCCGTCCACGATGTTGACCCGACGTTCCGCCGTCGAAAGAATCTGGTACGGCTCGAAGCGCGAAGACGACAAACCACCGTCCGGCTCGCTGGCCGTACGGATATCCAACGCCTTTGCGTTGGTGATTTTGGTGGTGCTGGTAACCTTGCCAATCTGGATCGTCCCCTGGCCGCAGACCTTCCAGACCGGGCCGTTGGGCGCGATCAGGTTCAGCGTTCGGATGATTCTTGCCCACGTGGGGTTGGCGCTCTGGCCCTGCCTTTATTATCTGCTGCGCAGCCTGCTCGGACAAAAGCGGTGGGTTGAGCGCGTCAAACTGATGGCGTTAATCGGCCTGAGTTTCTGGTTTGCTTGGGGATCTACAAGCAGCGTCATTTGCTTCTGGCAGGGGCTTTATCATTGCCTGGCGCGCTAACAACGCATGGCGCACACCGATTGGGGCGGAATTAGCGGATGCGGGGCAAGTGTTGCGCGGGACTTATCGGCCTGGGGAATTTACGCGGGCGCGGTAGAGACCGGTACGGGCGCAGATGTAGAGGGTTTTGCGGTCGGGGTCGCCGAAGGCAACATTGGCAGGGCGCTCGGGCAGGGTGATCTCGCCGGCCTTCTTCCCGGTGCGGTCGAAAATCTCGACCGATTTCATGGCGGAAATGTAAAGACTGCCCTCGACATCGACTCGGAAACCGTCAGGGCGTTCCACCTGGCAGAAGACGCGGCTGTTCGTGATGCTGCCGTCGGCGTTTACATCAAAAGCGCGGATGTGACCGAGTTCCGTGTCGGCGATGTAGAGAATCTTTTCGTCGGGCGAGAAGGCGAGGCCGTTTGGCTTGATAAAGTCGCGCGCGACCAAGGTGAGTGCTTCGCCATCCGGCGACACACGGAACACACCCTGGAGATCCAACTCGCGCAGTTCGGGGTTCACGCCATAGGGCGGATCACTGAAATACACCGAGCCATCGCTCCGGCACACGATGTCGTTCGGGCTGTTCAGCCGCTTGCCTTCGTAGTGCGTGGCGAGCGCGCGGACCGTGCCGTCCAGCTCGGTGCGCGAGGTGCGCCGGTTCTCGTGTTCGCAGGTGACGAGCCGTCCCTGCGGATCGAGCGCATTGCCATTGGCCTGCCCGCTCGGTTCACGGAAAACGCTGAATGAATTCGTGGCCGGCGTGTAGCGCATGATGCGGCTCGCCGGAATGTCGCTCAAGAGCAGTTCCTTCCGCGCCGGTACCCATACGGGGCCTTCGAGGAATTGGAAGCCGCCGGCAATTGTTTCCGCGATCACGATGCCGTGAGGTTATCAGTCCGACCGGCAAAATCAACCCGGTTACGGCAGTTGATGGACGCGGTAGAATCGGTGTGGTTGGCTGAAGGCGTTGGTGATGGTGGTCTGGACACTGGCGCCGTTGCCGGGGATGCTGCCGGGGAGAGAGGCCCACGCTCCAGGGTCCAGATTCGTTTGGGTCTGGATTTCATAATTCTTACCGAGCAAAGCCACGCTGAACGTTAGGCGAAAGTCATCGCCAATTCTTTCTGCGGCCGTAATGAGGAGATCGGGGGTGTACTCGAAGGCTCCGATGTCGATGCGACCGTTGACAACGCGCGGGAAACCGGGGCCGCGTTGGTCGAAGTCCGGCGGCGATGTGGCATTGGGATCCCCGGCATCGATGGCCGGGCTGCCCGGCAACAACGCGTGCGTGAAGGTCGGGCCGCCGTTGTCCTGCAGCGGGCCGAGCATTGGATTGGTATTGGTTTGGTCGCCGGTTGCCGTCAAAAAACCGCCACCGTCGTCGTCGCTGAGGTTGTAACCCAGTGAGGTCAGCGCCGCATCCAACATGGAGATATTCTCGCCACCGGGACCGGCCTTTAGAATTGTGTTCCCTATTTCCACCATGGCGCCTTCGGACTCGATGCTGTTGGCGTTGCCGCATGGCGACGAGTTGTCGCTGAACGTACAGTTGATGATCCGGACAAGCCCTGTGCCACCATACCCGTCGCTGAAGATTCCACCGCCCGCGCAGCTTACATTGCCGTTCAGTGTGCTATTGACGAGTTCCGTCATGGCGATGCCGGAGTCGCCATTGTTGTAGATCCCGCCGCCGACGCACTCGATATCGGTCGAGTTGCCAATCAGGGTACAGTTGTGAACCTGCAAGGTCGCGTTGCCATTGGAGCCGTCGTTCAGGATACCGCCACCGCATCTGGCTGAGTTGCCGCTCACGGTGGAGTTGCTGAGGGTCAGCGTGGCGTGGTCATTATAGACGCCGCCGCTACCGTTGGTGATGGTCAGGCTGGTGATCGTCACGGTCACACCAGCGCCGATGTGGAAGACACGGCTGGCGGCGTTGCCGTCGACGGCCAGGGAGCGGCCGGGCCCGAGGATCGAGATACTGTTAGTGACAAGAAGCTCGCCGTTGGTCAGCAGGATGGTGCCGGAGACACCGGAGGCATCAATCGTATCTCCGTCACTGGCGCTGGCCAGGGCGTCGCGTAATGAGCCGGAACCGGAATCGTTGGTGGTCGTGACCGCAATGGTGGCGGCGCGGACGCCGCTCACAGCACTGCAGAATAGTAACAAAGCGCCCGCGAACAGTCGAAGTTTCATGGGGGACAGGCACTTATATGGGAAGGACGTCTGACCGCGCATCGTACATCTCCTAGACATCAGGTTTTATGAAGCTTTGCGGCCACGAAGTCAAACCAATTTGGCGAGGAGCCCAACTGTTTCAACTGCTGTGGCGAATATTGATGATGTCGCCATCTTCAACGATGTACTCTTTACCTTTGATGTAGAGCTTGCCGGTTTCCTTGAGCTTCACTTCCGCGGCATGCCAGACCTTCGCCGGGGCTTCGGCGGGAAGGCCCGCGGCGGCCCCGATCAGGTCACCGTATTTCATCACCTCGGCGCGGATAAAACCGCGGGCGAGGTCCGAGTGGATGGCGTGTGCCGCGTCGACGGATGTGGCACCGTGGCGGATGGTCCAGGCGCGCACTTCGTCTTCGCCACTCGTGAAAAACGAGATGTAACCAAGCGCCTTGTAGAGAAAGCGCGTGAGGACGTCGATGGCCGGTTCCGTGATACCGAGCGCGGCCAAAAACTCGGTGCGCTCGGCGGAGTTTTCGATCTGGGCGACCTCGGCCTCGGTCTTGGCGCTGAGTTCGCAGACTTCGGAGCGCGGGCCGGTGAGTCTGGTCTTCGCCGCTTCCACCAGCTTCGGGTTCGGGAAATCGCTTTCGCCACAATTCAGGGCGGTGACGATGCCCTTGACCGTGAGAAACTGCAGCGAGCGGAGGCGTTTTTCTTCGCCCTCGTGCCACGGGTATTCACGGAGCGATTTGCCCGCTTCCAGATGCGGCTTGAGTTTTTCCAACAGCGTGGCTTCGTCGGCCCGTTCCTGCTCGAACTTGCGTTTCTGGTCCTGCGCGATGCGATTGAGACGCGTCTCGATGAGGCTGAGGTCGCTGATGGCAAGTTCCAGGTTCATCGCCTCGATGTCGCGCAACGGATCGACAGAGCCGTTCACGTGAAACACGGCCGGATCTTCGAACGCCCGGACGACATGGCAGAACGCATCCATGTCCTTCAGCTTGTTGAGCCATTGCTCGCGCGGCTTCGGTTCGTGGGGCGGAGCAGGGGCGAGCGTGCACTCGATCTCGGCGTACTTCGTCTTTTTCGGCTGGTACATCGCCGAAAGTTTGTCGATCCGTTGGTCGGCGACCTTCACCGCGCCGACGTGGTATTCGGTGGCACGACCGAGTAGGTGGTCAACCCCCACACCCGTGAGCAGGGAGAAGACGGTCTTTTTACCGACTTGCGGGAGGCCGATAAGCGCGATTTTCATGAAAGACCCCGTCCGCGGGGACGGATTACGCCTTCAAGCTCTTGCAAAAAGCTTCGATGCGGTCGAGACCCTTCTGGATGTTTTCCATCGAACAGGCGTAGCTGAGGCGCATATGCGCATCGCTGCCGAAGGCGATTCCGGGTACCGCCGCGACCTTCTGTTCATCCAACAGCTTCGAGCAGAAAGCGGTCGAGTTCAGGCCGAACTTGGAGACATTGGGCAACATATAGAACGCACCCATCGGTCTTACGCAGGTAACACCCGGAATCTTCATGAGCCGGTCGTACATGTACGCGCGACGTTCGGTGAAGGCCTTGACCATCTCGCCGATGAACGACTGGTCGCCCTTCAATCCCGCGAGCGCGCCCTTCTGCGCGAAACTGGTCGGATTCGAAGTCGAGTGCGACTGGATGGAGTCGATCGCGGCGGCGATGTGTTCCGGCGCGGCGACGTAGCCAAGGCGCCAGCCGGTCATCGCGTAAGCCTTGCTGAAGCCGTTGACAGTGATCGTCAGGTCGTAAACCTCGCTGCCCAGCGACGCGAGGCTGACAAACTCGGTGCTGTCGTAGACGATCTTCTCGTAAATCTCGTCCGACAGCATGAGGATGTCCTCTTCCAGCGCCACTTCCGCGAGGGCTTGCAGTTCCTCGCGAGTGTAAACGGAGCCGGTCGGGTTGCCCGGTGAATTGAGGATGATGAGCTTGGTCGCCGGCGTCATCGCGTCGCGGAACTGGTCCGGCGTGATCTTGAAGCCGTCCTCCTCTTTCGTCTCGACGATCACAGGAGACGCATCGGCGAGCTTGACCATTTCCGGATAGCTCAGCCAGTACGGCGCGGGGATGATGACTTCGTCGCCTGCCTGGCAGGTCGCGAGAATGACATTGAAACACGAATGTTTCGCCCCACAATTGACGATGACCTGGGAGGCCTCGTAGTCGAGACCATTCTCCTTCTTCAATTTCTCGGCGATGGCGGCGCGCAATTCCGGGATGCCTGACGAGGGCGTGTACTTCGTGAAGCCCGCGGCCAGCGCCTCCGCGGCGGCATCCTTGATATATTGCGGTGTGTCAAAATCGGGTTCGCCGGCGCCGAAACCGCAGACGTCAACCCCTTCCGCTTTGAGCTTCTTCGCTTTCGCGTCGATGGCGAGCGTTAGCGACGGGGTCAGGGTTGTGGCGCGTTGTGCGAGCTGTTGCATGAATGATCCTTCTGATTGAACTGATTAGACGATTCGAGATTTCCGAGTTGAGACTTCAAAGTTTGCAGTTGTAGGACTCCTCG
>JBGOTY010000117.1:0-9284 GCA_041476745.1 Verrucomicrobiia bacterium
ACACGAACGAGCCGCCGCTCCAGAACGCGGAATTGAGCGCCGCGAACTTGTTGTCCTCGGGCGGGATCGATTTCGCGAAGTGCTCCTTGAAAATCTCGGGATACTCCTTCATGCCATCGTCGCAACTCAGGAAGATCACGCCCCGTTTGGAGAGAGTCTCCTGGATGTTGTGGTACGCCATCTCGCTGTCGATCTGCGCGCCGAGTCCGCCGAGGAGCTTCTGCTCTTCCTTGGCAATGCCCAGCTTGTCGTATGTGTTGCGAATCTCGATCGGCACGTCTTCCCAGCGCCGCGCTGATTTCTCAATCGGGCTGGCGTAATAGGTGATCGCGTCGTAGTCGATATCGCGCAAGCCGGGCATCCACTCCGGGATGGTCGCCTTTAAGAACAAGTCGAGGCTGCGATGGCGAAATTGCCGCATCCAGTCCGGTTCGCCCTTCGTGTCGCACATGTAATCGATGACCTCGTGCGTCGGGCCTTTGGGGACCTTGTGCAGGGCCTTGATGTTAACGTCGTGGAAACCTTCCTTGTAGGCTCCCGGCAAAATTTGATCGGGTGAAGCGGTACTCATGTTTTAACCTTTCGCCGGCGCGGCAGCGGTCTCCGCGTCCTTGACGATCCAATCGTAGCCGTGCTCTTCAAGGTGCGCGGCGAGATCGGAACCGCCCGACTTCACAATCTTGCCGTCGACCAGGATGTGCACGAAATCGGGGTTGATGTAGCGCAGGATGCGCTCGTAATGGGTGATGATCAAAATGCCGAGCCCCGGGCCGCGCAACTCATTCACGCCGCGCGACACGACTTTCAGCGCGTCGATATCCAGGCCCGAATCGGTCTCGTCCATGACGGCGAACTCGGGTTCGAGCATCATCATCTGCAAAATCTCATTGCGCTTCTTCTCGCCGCCCGAGAACCCCTCGTTGAGGTAGCGCTTCAGGAATTTCTCATCGATGTCGAGCACCTTCATCTTCTGCTCGAGCTTGTTGTAGAAACCCATGACATCCAGGTCGCGGCCCGCGCGCGCGTTGCAGGCCAGCCGCAGGAAATTGGACTGGCGGACGCCCGGCACTTCGCAGGGGTACTGGAAAGCGAGGAACAGGCCTTTGCGGGCGCGCTCGTCGGTTTCCATCTCCAGGATGTTTTCGCCCTTCATCAGGATCTTGCCACTGGTCACCGTGTACTTCGGATGACCCAGGATCGCGTTGGCCAGCGTGCTCTTGCCCGACCCGTTCGGCCCCATCAACGCATGCACCTCGCCCTTCCGAACCACCAGATCCACACCCTTGAGTATCTCGCGTTCCTCGATCTTGACGTGTAAGTCCTGAATCTCAAACGTATCAGCCATGGTCTGCCTTCCTCGATGCCATCGGACGCCTCATTTCAAATGCGACAAATTTTGTCCGATTCCAATTCCACTATATCCCCCCCGGCCAGAGTGTCAAGCGCCCAACCCTAACCAGCCCGCATGCGCTTTGTAGCCGCCGTTGACTGCGGCCCTGATTCCGTGTCAAAAATGGATTCGGCTTTGCCAAACGAACCCGAATTGAATTTTCCTCAGCTCTGCTGTAACTCTCGCATAAACAGACAGTTACATCAAAAAACCCATCACCGGAATTCGGGTTCGTTTCGCAGAAACGCATGTTTTTGCGGCCTCTCCCCTCTGGCGTGGGGTAGGGTGGCAGTTCAGGAGAACAGCCACTCCCGATCACCCCAACCAAAGCCTGCTTCCTTTGCACGGTCGAATCCTAACATCACCATCCATCACAAGTCAATATCGCAAAACGATAGACGATGAGCTTGCCGGACAGCAGGCCAGCGAAGCGATTCTTTGCGAAACAATTAGGTTATTCCCCAATCAGGTGTATGGTTAAATCGGCCTCAGCGAACGGCTTCTCTCCGGCCAAATCTTGGAGTATCACGGCGCAGCAGGGCAGCACGGCGCAACAACAAACATCGCTGCCAGAGGAGATTTTTGTGACAATCAGTCAGACCAGCAGAGAGGAATTTAGTCGGTTTCTGAATGAGAAATATGCCCTCGCCTGTGGATTATTGGATTGCGAGGCCTTCCAATCGTGGCACACGCCGTCAAAAAGCGAGTGGAGTGAGGTACTAACCGTCATCAAGAAGATGATAAAAAAGTGTGACTGGCCCTTGTGTGAAGTCAGACGCGACGGCGATGATGCGTCTTCCATGCATATCACAAACACCGGTTTGATGTTGAACGCCGTCCACAACCTGCTCGATGCCTTCAACGGTTACAGTGCGGCGTCCGTGCCGTCGCCGGGGCAATGGGGTGACATCATGCGAATGGTGGATGAAACCACCGAGCGTCGTGTCTTGGTTGACCAGGCGGGGAAGCTCCAATGTTGACGATTGGTAGCGAAGCCAACCGATCAGGGGAAGAGGTTTGACCGAAAGGAATCGAATGACTCAGCAATCCAATGTCACTGAAACAGTATTCCGCTTTACGACCACCGGTGGAGGCTTCCTCGTCGATCAAATCGCCGAGATCGAAAGATCGGCACAGCGCAACCTGCAAAGCGGCAAATCGCTCGACCGGGTAACCACCGGGGCGTTGGTGTCGATGAAAGATGCCTGTCGGGACGCGCGGGCCAGCATTACGTAGGCATGGGCGGGGGATCTGGCCTGATCGGTTTCCCCGCAGGCCCTTTACGCCTGCGCCACCAACTGCCGCAGCACGAAGGGCAGGATGCCGCCGTGACGGTAGTATTCCACCTCAATTGGCGTATCGATGCGCGCGATGATCGGCACGTTTTCCTCCGAACCGTCGGGGCGATGAATCACCAGCGTCAACTCCTGCCGCGGCTGGAGGCTTTCGTTCAACCCGAGGACGTCGTACGTCTCCGAGCCATCGAGTTTCAGCGTCTGGGCGGTCGTGCCTTCCTTAAACTGGCAGGGCAACACGCCCATCCCCACCAGGTTGGAGCGGTGGATGCGCTCGAAGCTTTGCGCGATGACCGCGCGGACGCCGAGCAACTTCGTGCCCTTCGCCGCCCAATCGCGCGAACTGCCCGTGCCATACTCCTGTCCCGCGAACACCACCAGCGGCACCGCTGTCTGCTGGTATTTCATCGCGGCATCGTAAATCGAAATCGGCTGCCCATTGTACTTCGTCACACCGCCTTCGGTGCCCGGCAGCATGAGGTTCTTGATGCGGACATTGGCGAATGTCCCGCGCGTCATCACGCGGTCGTTACCGCGCCGCGCACCGTAGCTGTTGAAATCGACGGGCTGCACGCCGTGCTCGACGAGGTATTTGCCCGCTGGCGAATCTTTCTTGAAGCCGCCGGCGGGCGAGATGTGATCGGTTGTCACGGAATCGCCAAAAATGCCGAGCGCGCGGGCGCCCTTGATTTCACCGATGGTACCGGCCTGCATCGAGAACTTCTCGAAAAACGGCGGCTCCTGGATATAGGTGCTCTTGGAATCCCAGCGGTACACATTGCCGACAGAGGAGGGGATCTCGTTCCAAGCCGGGTTTTGCGCCGCGAAATCCTTGTACAACGTCCGAAAAACTTCCGGCTTGAGCGCGCTCTTCATCGCGTCGCGGACTTCCTGCAATGTCGGCCACAAATCGCGCAGGTAAACCTCGCGACCGTTCTTGTCCTTGCCAATCGGTTCGGTCGTCAGATCGATGTCCACGCGTCCCGCAAGCGCAAAGGCAACGACGAGCGGCGGCGACATGAGAAAGTTGGCCTTCACGCTGGAGTGGACGCGCGCCTCGAAATTCCGGTTGCCGCTGAGCACGCTCGCCGCGATGAGGTCGTTCTTCACGACCGCGTCCTCAATTGGTGCGGGCAACGGCCCGGAGTTGCCGATACACGTGGTGCAGCCGTAGCCGACGAGATTGAAGCCCAGCGTGTCGAGGTAGGGCTGCAGACCGGCCTTGGTCAGGTAGTCGCTGACCACGCGCGAGCCCGGCGCAAGCGAACTCTTCACATACGCCGGGACCTTCATCCCGCGCTCGACCGCCTTCTTCGCGAGTAGGCCGGCGCCCAGCATCACGCTGGGGTTGGATGTGTTGGTGCAACTGGTGATGGCCGCGATGACCACCGAGCCATGGCCGATTTGCCAATCGCCATCGCGGGTGGGCACGGAGTTGTGAACCGTATCGGGCGTCGGATGCTGGTCGCGCATCTCCGATTCGCTGGCGGAGACCCGATCTCTGCCGGCGCCCACATGACGCGGTTGCTCGACGGGCGTGCACGCATCGAGATGCACCGGGACGCGCTTGCCCAATTCCCCACGGGGTTTGTTGTAGCCGTTTTCCGCCAGCGGCTTCGAGAACAGCTCGACGAAAGTGTTCTTCAGGTTCGGCAGGTCGATGCGGTCTTGCGGACGCTTCGGACCGGCGACACTCGGCTTCACGTGGGCAAGATTGAGTTCGAGTTCGACGCTGTAATCGACCTCGCCTTGGTGGGGGATGCCGAACATCTGTTGCGCTTTGAAGTAGTTGCCGAAGGCCACGACCTGCTCGTTGGTGCGGCCCGTCGCGCGCAGGTAATTGAGCGACTCGTCGTCCACGGGGAAGAAGCCCATCGTCGCCCCGTATTCCGGCGCCATGTTCGCGATGGTCGCGCGGTCGGCCACGGGCAGCGACGTCGCGCCGGCTCCGAAAAACTCGACGAATTTGCCAACCACCTTCGCCTTGCGAAGCATCTGGGTGACGTGCAACGCGAGGTCGGTCGCGGTGACGCCTTCGCCCAACGCGCCCGTCATGTGCACGCCGACCACTTCGGGAGTGAGGAAGTAGACCGGCTGGCCGAGCATCCCCGCCTCGGCTTCGATGCCGCCGACGCCCCAGCCCACGATGCCCAGTCCGTTGATCATGGTCGTGTGCGAGTCCGTGCCGACAAGCGTGTCGGGATAATAGATGTTCCCGCTGCTGAGCACGCCCTTCGCGAGATATTCCAAATTGACCTGGTGCACGATCCCGATGCCGGGCGGCACGACCTTGAAAGTCTTGAACGCCTGCTGGCCCCACTTGAGCAACTCGTAGCGTTCGCGGTTGCGCTTGAATTCCATTTCAAGGTTCTGCTTCAGCGCGTCGGCGGTCCCAAAAAAATCCACCTGCACCGAGTGGTCCACGACGAGATCGACGGGCACGAGCGGCTCGACGATCTTCGGGTCCTTCTGCATGCGCGCGACCGCCGACCGCATCGCCGCGAGATCGACCAACAACGGCACGCCCGTGAAATCCTGCAGCACGATGCGCGCGACAATGAACGGGATTTCCTCCTGCGCGGGTGATTTCGCGTTCCAGTTGGCCAGTGTCCGCACATCCCGCTCGGTCACTTTCTTGCCATCGACATTGCGCAACACCGATTCCAGAACGATGCGGATGCTGATCGGCAGCCGCGAAATCTTGCCGACCCCCGCGGCTTCCAGCGCGGGCAGTGAGTAGAAATGCCCCTTGCGCCCCCCGCCGAGATCGAATTCCTGCCGTGAATTGAAAGGATTGTGTGAATCGCTCATCGCCACTGCATTATACGGCGCGACGGCAGTTAGGCAAGCTGGCGGTGATGGTTCTCGATTCAGTCAGGCGCCGCAGGCTGATCCTCATCCTTGGGGATGATGTCGGCAGCTTGGAACCGTCGGAACCGATCCTCCCCGAGGTACGGCAAAATGTCCGCCTTTAGTTTCTCCTTGAGGTCTTTTTCGAAGTTATCGACTTGCGCGGCGGAGGTGAGCACGGGTATTTGGGGAACCTGTGGAGCCTGGGCTTTGTGTTCTTCGACAGCATCGTCATATTGGGCGAATCTCTGGTAGAGGTAATTGACGTCGGTATCGGAAAGTTGCCACCGTTTCTGGTAAAGCTTCATTGCCTGGTACCGGTTGTCCAGCGACTTGTTGAAGTCCGCGTAAACTTGCGGGCCGAGGATGCGCATCCATTCCTGTTCGGCTGCGGCATCCACGGCTCGCAGGTTCGCAGCGTCGCTTGGATCGTTAGCGCGCGGGTCTACCTCACTCTGTGGCACAAACTCCTTCCTCGCTTGACGATGCTTCCGCTCCATTTCGATCAGCTCAGCCAGTTGTTGCGGAGTGAGATTCAATTTCTCCGTCATCGCTCGTAACCTCTCCGGCAAATCATCCGGCGGCTCGACGACGGTTGCCGACGCAAGCACGTTGCTGCTTTCCTGGCTGAACTGTTCGTCAGATTTCTTCCTCTGCTCCTCGTAATCAAGTGGATCAATTTCACCAGCATCCCGTGCCCGTACGAGTCCGGTATCACGTTGGTCGCGATCTTTCACGATGCGGTAAAGCGCATTCGATTCTGCAGCGGTCAGTGCGTACCTTTCGTCGAAGTAGGGCAAGGATTTTTGCTTGTCCCACTCGACGAAGATATTTTCGCCCAGAAAATCGGTAATGGCTTGGTGAAGGGTGTTATTTTGGCTTCGGTAGAATTCCGCAGACTCGTCACTGTCCAGCTTGTTCTCGATCACCGTTCGTTCCTCGCTCCACAACCGGTCGAACTCGGTATGAACCAGGTCCGCAAGGTGTTCTGGTGGTTCGCCCGCAGCCATCAGTTCGCGCACAGCCTTCACGAAGGGAGCAGAGAAGGTGATGTTGGCGTTGCGGGTGACACGAATCTCCAAGGCAGCATTTGACTCGTTACCGGCTGAGCCCATCAGGTTGTCAGCGATGCCAGCTTGAATTTGGGATTGTGAACCGGTGGCGGACGCGGTGTTGGCGTCGGGCAGCACGTTGCGGCGATCCATCGTCGTCGCGCCGGCGACCGCGAACGTGCCTACGTTTCCGTATTGGATTGCCAACGTGGTAACAACGCCGAGCAAAAGTCCTGTGAATACGCCCCCCAAAAGGAATCGAATCTCTCTTCTCATGACACGCGAGAGTCTCAGTGCGTTTGTTGTGGGTGATGGTCCGTCTGGGGGGACAGAAACTGACCAGTAATTGAGATAAAAATGAGCGGGCTACGACATCTGATACTCCGGCACACCTCCTTGACGCGAACCTACCAGCGCCGACCACTCAATTGCAACCACGAACGTCCGTCTCGTGCACGATTGCCACGGAAGCAAGCAGCTTTGGGATGTGCAGGTCAGTTGATCGGGTTTCACACGTTTGCTGTAGAAGTGGCTAACGAAGCGGGGACGCTCAGATCAGCGTCGTTTACGATTGAGAAGCCCCAAGAGCAAGATACCGACAAAAGTAAGTGCGACTGGGCTGGGTTCGGGAACCAGAATCCCCGGCAGGTTCGGCTCGGTCCCGAGCGCGCTTCCATATTGAAAACTCACGGTCGAGATCCCGGATAGTGTGAGGCTGGCGGGGACGGCTCCCAACGTGAACACGGTGCTGTCCTTGATAAAGGGGCGACCGGAAAGACCTCCATTATACTTGCTGCCATCATCGGTGGCGGTGGTCAAACCTCCGCCAATTCCGCCCGGTGTGCTGCCGTCGCCCGGGAGGGCCGCGCCCGGAAAAAGATTTGCAGGGCCGAACTGGGTGAAGCCGGCGGAACTGATCCCCTCGTTGGCATTTCCGGGAGCGCCGCTCAAACCAGCGCCATAGGCCCATGAGCCTCCGACAACACCGCCGGGGACTGTCAGATTGGAGCCGTTTTTTACCCCGACGCTGCCAGCATTCAGGAGCGCCGAGATTTTCGTCAGCGTTGGGTCGCCCGCGAGTGAGAAGAATACCGCGGTGAGAATATCCTGTGGATCATTCGGTTTGTACGTGGCCAGATTTGTCAGCGTCACGAGCAGATTGGTGGTCGTGCCCTGCACGGAAAGGTTGAATGTGACCGAGGCGCTGTTCGTCTCGCCCGCGTCGTTGCCGGGACTGGTCGAGTTATATGTCACCGCCGACCGCGCCGGGGTGGGCACAAAGGCCAGGGCCGCCACAAGCATGGCCGCCCATATCCGCACGGAGAATCTCGGGATCGAAAATGAACTACTCAGCTCTTGCGCCACGATTGACGGCTCCGGCACAGTTTCGACCACCGCGGCCGAGATACCCCATACGACTTTTTGAATACCCATAGATGTCCCTATTTTCCCGAATCGCGTGACCCTATACGGCAGTTCTTGCATTCCCCGTCTCCACGAAAGGGGGAATGCGTAACACTGATAGGTAGCACAGGAAAAGGGGCAATTCAAGGGGGTCGTATGCCTCAGAAGGCTTATGTCTACTGGCTTACAAGGTTGTTACTAGTGAGGGAGATACAACGGAAGACGCCTAAAACCAGGCGTTGGCATGCCAAAAACCCTTGTTCTTGGCCTCCTAAACTGGCGGGGCGAGGGACAAAAAATCGCCCCGACGTGTCAGGTCAGGGCGATAAATCTGCGAAAACTCAGCGGGCCTTACTACTTCAATTGCGCCAGGCTCGCCTTGATCGCCTCGAAATTCGGCATCAGGCTGGGATCGTCGTTGCTTTCCGCGTAGCGAACGACTCCCTGTTTGTCGATGACGAATGCCGAGCGCTTGGGGACGCCGCCCATGCCAAGATTCTTCTGCGGCAGGAAACTGTCATACGCGACGCCATACGCGTGAGCGACCTTGTGCTCGTAGTCGGCCAGCAGCGCGACGGTGATCTTTTCCTTCTCCGCCCAGGCAGCTTGCGCGAACGGATTGTCGCCGCTGATACCGAGCACGTCGGCGTTCAGGCTGGTGTAAGCATTCAAGCCCTGGCTCACCTCGCACATTTCTTTCGTGCAACCGCCGGTGAAGGCCATCGGGAAAAACAGGACGACCGTGTTCTTCTTGCCGTGGTTGCTGCTGAGTTTGATCTTCTTCGGACCCTCCGCCGATTTCGTGGTCAGTTCAAAATCCGGCGCCTTGTCGCCAACTTTCAATGCCATGGTGATTTCTCCTTTACGTGTTCTTGCGGACTATGCCAGAGCTACGCCGAAAATGTCTAGAGGCAAAGGCGCGACCCGATCCAGACTTGAGATAACGCTCGAAGTTGATGGCCGCCCCGCGCTCAGCAAAGGAAACCACAACACGGAGTTCCCAGGGACGGTGTTTGGAAGTGTGGGGGCAATGGCCCGCGTTGTGGTCAGCGAGACGTTGCTTCATTTCTTCAGTGAAACCGGCGTAATACTGGGTTGGGTTGGAAATGCTGCGAAGAATGTATACGTGATACATGACGCTGGCGTGCCAGCCGTAGCTCGAAGCGCACAGAAAACTCTTGCTCGGAAAGCCCGCCCTCGCCACACGACGGGCTTCGGCGCGCATCCTTCGCCTCCGCTGCGCTTCGAGCGAAGGATGGTGGACGATACAGGACTTGAACCTGTGACCTCTTC
>JBGOTY010000118.1:0-9263 GCA_041476745.1 Verrucomicrobiia bacterium
AATTCGGGGTGGAGGAAAGTCCAGACTCCATAGGGCGCGATGCCTTTCGTAAGCGAGGGCAGCTCGATGTAATGTCGGGTTGACAGACAGTGCCACAGAAAACAAACCGCCTGCCTCGTCAGCTTCTGGGGCGGGTAAGGGTGAAAAGGCGGGGTAAGAGCCCACCGCGCCGATAGCAATGTCGGCGGCACGGAAAACCTCATCGGGAGCAAGACCAAATAGGCGGCGAGACGCGGCCCGCGTCAATGCCCCGAAGCGATTCGGGGTGAGAGCTGCGGGTACAGGTCGCATAGATAAATGGCTATCGATAACAGAATCTGGCTTATAGCCCTTCCAATGAACGGACGGCGGGGGTGACGATGGCGTCACCCCCGCAACCAATTTCGTAAATGCGTTACCCACTTTTTCTCGACCTCACCAATCAATCCGCTGTCGTCATCGGCGCGGGCAGTGTCGCCACGCGTAAAATTCGCACGCTGCTCAAGGCCGAGGCGAGGGTGACCGTCATCAGCCCCCAAGCTACTGTGTCCATACGTCGGCTCGCACAAGCGAAACGTGTGCGCTGGGTCCGGAGACGCTACCGTCAGGGCGATCTTCGCGGCGCACAACTGGCTATTGCCGCGACCGATGACCTTGCGGTGAACCGGATCATCTGCGCGGAGGCGAAGCGCCGCAAGCTGCTGGTGAACTGCATCGTGCCGCCGGCCGCGGGCAACTTCTTCGTGCCGTCACTGCTGCAGCGCGGCGGAATTTCGCTGGCAATCTCAACGGGTGGCGCCAGTCCCGCCTTCGCCAAACGCCTGCGCCGCGATCTTGAACACTTTCTCGGTGACGGGTATCCTCAACTTCTGAAAGCGATGAGCGCGGCCCGCCGCGCAAAGAAGACATGATAACCGACCGCACATTTCTCTGGCTCGCACAGGCATTCTACGCCGTGAGTTGCGTTCTGACGCTGCGCCGACTGCGCGCCGGCGGCAGCGGGGCGACGCTGCAACGCCTGAACTATGCGGCGATGGCGGCGGGGTTCGCGCTGCATACCGTTTTCCTTTACCTGCGCGGCCAGGAGGTCGGGCGTTGCCCCCTGACGAACCTTTTCGAGACACAGGCATTTATCGCTTGGGCGGCGGTCTTGTTCTTCCTGCTCATCGGGCCTTCATACCGTGTCTCGTTCCTGGGTGCATTCACCGCACCTCTGGTGTTACTGATTTGTCTCGCGGCGCTGATTCTCCCCGTCGATATAGTGCAGGCGCAACCGGCAACGCGCAGCGCATGGGTTGAGTTTCACGCGGCAATTGCCATTCTCGCCTCGGGCGCATTCGCGTTGGCGTTTGTTACGGGCGCGATGTACCTGCGCCAGGAGCGGCAACTGAAGCGGCGCCACCTCTCGTCGTCGTTTCTGCTTTTGCCGTCCATTGAACAACTCGACCTGATCCATTACCGGCTTTTGATCATGGGATTTGTCATGCTGACGGCGGGGATGCTCGGCGGCCTCGTCTCGTATCACATCGTCGGACATTGGACGAAACCGAAAATCATCTGGGCGGTATCGGTGTGGATACTGTACGGCGCGCTCGTGCTGGCACGAGGATTGTGGACGCTTCGCGGAAGAAAGGTCGCGGTGGCATCCATGGCGTTGTTCGTGTTCATGCTCGCCGGCTTCTGGGGAGTGAGCCTTCTCTGGCCATGAACCTGATCGTCATCGGCTTGAATCATCGCAGCGCGCCTGTGGAAGTACGCGAACGACTGGCTTTTGCAGTAGGCCGGCTCGGTGAAGCGACACGCGCACTTCTCAACGCCGCGCCCCTGCACGAGGCGGCGATTCTCTCCACTTGCAACCGCGTTGAGATCTACGGTCTGGCCAATAGCGCCGCTGAGGCCACGCAAGCGGCGCGTCGGTTTCTTCACGAATACCACAAACTGGCCGATTCGGTTGATGCGTACCTCTACGAGCACCATGACCATGAATGTATTCAACATCTTCTCGAAGTCGCCTGCGGCCTCGACTCGATGGTGCTGGGGGAGACGGAGATACTCGGCCAGGTCAAGAACGCCTATCACGCCGCGCAACAAGCGGGCGCGACCGGCGTCGTCCTCAACCGCCTCTTCCAGAAAGCCTTCTCTGCGGCCAAGCACATTCGTTCCAGCACTGCCATCACGCGCGGTTCCACTTCCGTCGGCACTGTGGCCGTCGACCTCGCGGAAAAAATCTTCGGCAAGCTCGGCAAATGCACGGTCATGGTCATCGGCACAGGTGAAATGAGCGGCGCGACCGCCCGCGCCTTGCAGAGCCGAGGCGCGGGTACGATCCTGGTCTGCAGCCGCACGCATGAACGCGCTGAGGCATTGGCTACGCAACTGCAAGGTCGGGCGATTTCATACGATCAGTGGCCGACCGAATTTCCTACGGTTGATATCGTCATCAGTTCCACGGCTGCGCCGCATCCGATTGTCACGAGGGAGAAGCTCATCCCGCTCATGAGAACGCGGCGCCAGCGCCCGCTGTTCCTTATCGACATTGCCGTGCCGCGGGATATTGAGCGGGCGTGCGGGGAATTGGAGAGTGTGTACCTGTATGACATCGACGACCTGCAGCAGATTGCGCGGGAAAACATGACCGCCCGTGAACGGGAGATTGCCGCGTGCCAGGTCTTGATTGCCCAGCACCTCCAGCGCTTCGCCAGTTGGCTGGAAAGCAACCGCGCAGCGCTCGAGGAGCGCTACCGCAATCGCGTGGACACACCCCGCTTGTCGAAACCCGCACCTACCCACGCGTCATGAAGTCATTGATTATTGGCACGCGCGGTAGCCCGCTTGCGCTTGCGCAGGTGGAGATCATCCGCAAGCTGCTACAAAAGTCCAGCCCGGCGCTTCCTGTCGAAACGAAGATCATCAGCACGAGCGGCGATAACTTTACGAATCTCTCGCTCACTACGGGTGGCGGCAAGGGATTGTTTACGAAAGAAATTGAGGACCAGCTTCTCCGCGGTGGAATTCACGTCGCGGTGCACAGTTTGAAGGATTTGCCGACAATTCTACCCGAGGGCTTGATGATTGGCGCCGTGCCGCCGCGCGAGGATGTCCATGACGCGTTTATCTCGAAGCAGTATGGATCAATCCAGGAGCTGCCGAACAGCGCCCGTGTAGCGACGAGCAGCATTCGACGGCGCGCACAATTGCTGGCAAAGCGGCCCGACCTGCAGATCGAGGAGATCCGCGGCAACGTAGAAACGCGGTTGCGCAAGCTTGCGGAAAACAGTTCGCTGGATGCGCTCATTCTCGCGGTAGCCGGCCTGCGCAGACTTGGGCTTTGGAAAAGCTATGGCAATTTCCATTGGCAGGAGATCGATTTCGCGTTGATGATTCCAGCTGTGGGGCAGGGGGCCATCGCCTGCGAAGTTCGGGAGTCCGACACAGCGACACGTGAGGCCATCGCGGGTATCAACGATCCCGGCACGGCTGCCTGTACGACCGCGGAACGGGTGTTCCTGCAAGTACTGGGCGGAGGTTGTCAGGTGCCATATGCGGCGCACGCGACGGTTGAGGGCGAGCACCTGCGGATGGTTGGCGCGACATTCAGCCCTGACGGGAAGAAAGTCAGTCGCGTTGAGATCGTCGGGTCAAAGAATGATCCGCGCGATGTCGGGGAGCGAGCGGCAAAGCAGGTTCTTGGATGAAGAACAAAGGCAAAGTCTATCTGGTGGGGGCAGGGCCTGGCGACGCTGGTTTGATTACCGTGCGCGGCGTGGAATGTATTCAGGCGGCGGACGTGATTTTGTACGATAACCTCGTCAATGCCTCCTTGCTTCGGCATGCGCGGCCGGATGCGGAACTGATTTTCGTGGGGAAGACAGCCAAAAAACATACACTTACACAGGATGAGATCAATGCGTTGCTTGTCGAGAAGGCCCGCGTGGGCAAAGTCGTCACACGTTTGAAAGGTGGCGATCCCTTTGTATTCGGACGCGGCGGAGAAGAGGCCGAAGAACTGCAAAAGGCCGGGCTCGAATTTGAAATTGTGCCGGGAATCAGTTCGTCGATAGCCGCGCCGGCTTACGCGGGGATTCCCGTGACCCACCGGGGCGTGGCCACGGCGTTCATGGTGATCACAGGGCACGAAGACCCGACCAAGGAAGAAACACAAGTGGATTGGGCAAGCGTGGCGAAGTTTTTTGGAACACGCGTGATCCTGATGGGCGTCGAGCGCATCGGAACGATTGCGGACGAACTAATGCGACATGGCGCGATGCCGGAAACGCCTGTCGCAATGGTGCGCTGGGGCACGACCGGGAAACAGCAGACGATTCAGGGCACGCTGGCCACCATCGCCAACGTGGCGGCCAAGGCTGATTTCAAGCCACCGGCCGTCACCGTTATCGGCGAGGTGGCTCGATTGCGCGAGAAACTGAATTGGTTCGAGCGTCGGCCGCTTTTTGGCAAGCGGATTGTCGTGACGCGCAGCCGCGAGCAGGCCAGTGAGTTGGTGCGTCAGCTCAGCGATCTTGGCGCCGACGTGTTGGAGATTCCGACGATTCGCATCCAGCCGCCGAAGAAGGTCGCGCCATTGCGCGAAGCGGTCGCCGGCATTGGCGTATACGATTGGTTGGTCTTTACGAGCCCGAACGGCGTGGACGCGTTCTTCCGCGCATTCTTCGCGCGCTACAAGGACATTCGCGGGATCGGCGCCGTGAAAATCGCGACCATTGGCGCGGTGACAGCCCAGAAAGTTGGCGAATTACACCTCGAAGTGGACTTGCAACCCGAAGAATTTACCACCGAGTCGCTATTGGCGGAGTTCAAAAAGTCGGTGAGTTCCGAAAACCTGAAAATGCTTCTGCCGCGCGCCGACCTGGCCGACCAACGGCTGGCGCGTGGACTGGAAGATCTGGGTGCGATCGTCGACGATCTGGACGCATACCAGACCGTGCCCGACACGGAGGACCGAAACGGTCATCGCGCCCGGCTGCTCAGCGAGGGGGCTGATCTGGTGACATTCACCAGTTCGTCAACGGTGATAAATCTCTGCAATCTGTTGGACCTACCCGGATTGTGCGCGAAGTTTCCGCAGATGCGGTTTGCCAGTATTGGGCCGCAAACGTCTCTGGCGGCGCGCGAGAAAGGATTGGAGATCGCCGTGGAAGCAAAAGTGCATACAATACCCGGTCTGGTGGACGCGATCATGGCGTTCGCGACAAAATAATGCTCGGCGCAATCCCAATTATCGCAGACAACCGGATCCGCGCCGCGATGGAGCACGGTGAGTTTGAACACCTCGACGGCGCTGGCCAACCGCTTCATGATCTCGACGGCCATTACGATCCCGACTGGTGGCTTAAGCAAAAGCTGCAGCGCGAGCAGCTAACAGCCGACGACATGGCAATCACGCGAGAAGAATGGAAGCAGGCGCGCTCACGAAGGAACCCATGACCAAGGAAGAACACTACGACCAGGGGATGGCGGAATTCGCCATGGCCGAGTACGAGAAGGCCATCGAGTGCTATCGGAAAGCCGTGGAACTCGCTCCGGATTATTTCGACGCGTGGCACGCGCTCGGAATGGCCTATCTTCGCGCCAACAAAATTCCCAACGCGATCGAAGCCGGCAAGCGCGCGGTCGAGATCAATCCGAATGACATGCTCGCGCACACGAGCCTCTCGATGTACTACATGAAGGCGGGCGACAAGGCGACCGCCGAGAAGGAAAAAGGCCTGGCCACGGTGCTTTCGTGGGGTGGGAAAATCGATCAACTAAAGGAACCGCCGAAACCGTAGCGGCGCCTACTGAAACATGTACGACGGGAGGAAGTACAACTTCCCCGACTGCACCTTAAACTGATTCGGCGTCAGCTGAATCTGAATCTTCGCTCGGTCGTTCTTGCCCCACAACCGAAGCAGGTTGCGTATCGAAAACGGCTGCGCGTAGCGAATGACCCGCGCCTTCTTGATCTTGGCCAGATCCTCGGCTTTGTCGATGGCATCCTCAAAATAACCCACCCCGTCCACAAAGCCCGCCTCCAGCGCCTGTTTGCCCGAGAGAATGCGCCCGTCCGCCAGGCCATTCTTCAGTTCATCAACTTTCATATCGCGTTCCTCCGCCACGATGCCGACGAACTTCTCGTACACTTCCATGATCAATCCTTGCACCAGCGCCTTCTCATCTTCCGTCGGCTCGCGCGCGGGATTCATGATGTCTTTGTACTTGCCCGACTTGAACGTATAAAACTTGATCCCGATTTTGTCCGCTAGGTCGCCGTACGTGAAGCTCTCCATGATCACCCCGATGCTGCCGGTGATACTCAGCTCGTTGGCAATGATCCAGTCCGCCCCCACCGCGATATAATACGCGCCCGATGCCCCCACCGTGTCGATGCTTGCCACGATCGGTTTCTTGGGCTCTTTGTCGCGCGCCGCCACGATCGCCTGGTAAATCTCGTCCGAGGCCACCACCTCGCCGCCGGGCGAGTTGATCCGCAAGATAATCGCCTTCACGTGCTTGTCATCCTCGGCCTGCTGAAGCTGGTCTTCGATGTCCGCCACCATCCCGTCCTCGCCGGCGTAGCCGTCCTCCGAGGAACTGATAATCCCCGACACATAGATCACCACAATCTTGTCCTTCGCATTTTCTTCGCCATCGACAAACCGCTCTTCGTAACGGGCGCTGCGGGTCATGGCGCTGCCGCCGCCATGGCCTTTGCCAAACACGAAACCAAACAACGTCAGATTCGCCAGGACGCTCAGGAAAAGAAAGAAGGTGATGATTACGGCGTAAACAATCCAACCCGTCCGCCGGCGTGGCGGGCTCTGGCTGACCGGATACAGTGGGGGTGCGTCCACAGGCTGTACTTTGCACAACGAATTCAACCGCCGCAAGTGGAAAAGCACTGTGCCGTTTTTGACTTGGTCGCCGCGTGAAATTGGCGTAGCTTATCGCGCCATGTTGCTGGTCATCGACAACTACGACAGCTTCACCTACAACCTCGTGCAATACCTCGGCGAGTTGGGGGTGGAAATGAAAGTTTTCCGCAACGACGAGATCACCATCGAACAGGTCCGCCAGTTGAAACCAGCTAGAATCCTCATTTCCCCCGGCCCATGTTCCCCGCGCGAATCCGGCCTGTCCAACGACATCATCAAGACCTTCGGCCCGACCATCCCCACCTTCGGCGTCTGCCTCGGCCATCAATGCATGGGCTACGTCTTCGGCGGCGAAGTCGTCCGCGCCGACCGCCTCATGCACGGCAAAACCTCGGAGATTTACCACAACGGCCGCGACCTCTTCGCCGGCCTGCCCAACCCCTTCACCGCCACGCGCTACCACTCTCTGATCATCAAGCGCGACACCTTGCCCGAAACCCTCGAGATCACCGCCGAAACCAAACCCGAAGGCGAAATCATGGGCATCCGCCACAAAAAATTCCCCATCTGGGGCGTCCAGTTCCACCCCGAATCCATCCTTACCGACAGCGGTAAACAAATCCTCGCCAACTTCCTGAAGTTGACGAAGTAGCGAGACTGCCGCGGGAAGCCAAGCGTAGCACCAGCGGAGCGAGACGCCGCGATGTAGTTTTCGCGGCAAAAGATACTTTCCAATTTCCTCCAGTTGACGAAGTAGCGTTGCAGCCACGCCGCGGCGCTTGGCCTTCGTAGCCTTGGCGAAGTAGGCTCGGCGTGTTTCGTCCAGCGCGTCCACATCGTCCATTCCGTCCATGTTCGTCCCTTGGAGGGCCACGCTCCGTCGTGGCCGTCTGTGTCGGTCTGTCTCATCTTGGTCTTTCGAAATAAACCCCTCCGCTGTTCGCCTTCCGAAGTTGCCAAATCTCCAACCTCGTCTTCCTAACATATTCATAAAACGCTACTTAACTGGGGGATTCGTTTCGCAGAATCGCGGTGCGAGGGTAGCACCAAGATGGCGTTGCGCCGTGTCAACGCCCGAAGGGTGTAGCTCGAGGGATCGAGCGAAACCAACCGAGCGAAGCGAGCACCTACTTAGGCGGTTCATCTCCTCACCACCTCCACCGTCACGGGCGGCGGAACGCTCTCTCCACCGCGCCGACGCTGCAACCTCTCCAGCTGGTGCATCGCCCGATACAACTGCCGTTCCAGCGACCCCTCATACCGCATGATCTTCTCCAGCACCTCTGCCGCCGGCAACACATTCGCCGCCTGCTGCGCCGTCTCCTCCTTTTCCTCACGTTCCTCACGCTGTTCCGCCAACTCCGCGTATGTCTCGAGTTCCAGATCGATGTAACTCAGCACCGCTCGCTGATGGTTGTCCCGCAACTCTTCCGGACTCAGACCATCCGAGTCCGTCTTCTCGTCCGCCGACTCGTCCGCCATAGCGCATTGCGCGGCGGCGGAAGCCTTGGCGAAGGCGGACGCATTCGCAGTTAGAAACCTCTCGCGATACCCCAGTAAGCCTCGGGTCAACGCATTCGGCCGGTCCACGAATCGCTTCAACACCCACTCGCACATCTCTTGCGTCAATTCACCGTTCCGCACCACCGCCTCGCGAACCTTTTCCAGCACATACCGCAGATAAATCAGGCCCTGCGTCGACTTCGACATCTGCACCGACGCGTCATGCATCTCATCCAGGAACGTCACCAACGACACCGGGCTCTTGTTCGACCGCCTCCACCGCCCGCCATCCACGCTCAGCGCGATCTCTCCCGTCTCCGCCAGCAACGCTCGCCGCAACCGCCACTGCGCCGTGACGATCCGCTCCACCAGCATTTCCTCCACCGGCCCCACCGGCGCCAGGTTCTCCCAGAACCGCGCCCGCAACGCCTTGAACTCCTCCTCGTGTTCCTGGATCCGCAACCCCCGCACTACGACTTCCCCCGACAAAATCCCATGCTTCACCGCGTTCATCCGCGAAACCTGCTTCCCCACCGCGGTCCGCGGCCCGGGCCGTCTGTGCCCCATTCTACGGTTTCTCGACAATCTAGTGACCGACAGCGAAGCAGGGGAGGTAACTTCAGTTTCCTGCGTGGGAACCGCATCCGGCGTGTGTTTCGTTGATTCGACTGCGGGAGTGACATCTTGGGGGATCATGACTATGGCCTTTCTTACTTCTGATTGTTTTAGCAGGCCATGCGTCCCTCTCGCCGTCCTGCCGATTCGAATGGAAGAAAACGATCCTCCCAACACCCAACCGCTTCTTCCGGTTAGCGATCATGCCCGCACTATATCAGTATCCGAACACGAAATCCAGAAGAAATATTAATACCCGATTAATAATTCTTATTTCCGACTTGACGAGAGATA
>JBGOTY010000119.1:0-9237 GCA_041476745.1 Verrucomicrobiia bacterium
GCCTCAAAAACATGTGTTTCTGCGAAACGAACCGGATTTGCCAACGCGAAAATGCGCGTGGATGTTGCAGGGCGCCAGGAGGTTAGGATGCGCACACGACAGGGACCGTTGCCGCAAATGACCGGGGGTTTCCACTTGAGTAATCGAGCTTCCAACGCCTATTGTCCCACCATACGGCAAAACAGGAGTCCACCAATCACTATGAAAAGATATTCTCGTCAACTCATGCGCCTGATCGCACTAGGCATTCTCGGCATCGTGCTTGTTCCCGGTTGTCGAGCCGACGGACCTTATCACTTTTTGAAAGAAATAACCCTCGGGGGCGAAGGTGGTTGGGATTACCTCTCCATCGATGAAGCCGCGCGCCGCCTCTACGTCTCCCATGCCACCAAGCTTGTGGTCATTGACCTCGACAAGGAGGAAGTCGTTGGCGAAATCGCAGGTACGCCGGGGGTCCATGGTCTCGCGCCAGCACCGGAACTTCAACGCGGCTTTACCAGCAACGGTCAGGAATCCAAAGCCAGCATTATCGATCTGAAAACACTTAAGACGCTTTCCAAGGTGGACACCGGCGAGAATCCGGACGCGATCTTGTATGAGCCGGGCCAGCAAGAAGTCTATACGTTTAACGGGCGCGGGCAATCGGCGACGGTCTTTGAGGCCAGAACAGGCAAGGTTGTTGCCACGATCGCGCTTGCCGGCAGACCGGAGTTCCCCGCTGCCGATCCAAAGGCGGGGCGCGTCTATTGCAACATCGAAGATAAGAGCAACGTGGTCGTGATCGATACCAAAACGCACCAGGTCACCAATACCTGGGCGATCGCACCCGGTGAGGAAGCTTCGGGCATGGCGATCGATCTGGCGCATCACCGACTCTTCCTGGGCTGCCGCAACAAACTGATGGTGATGATGGACAGCGCAACCGGCAAAGTGCTCGGCACGGTGCCCATCGGCGACAGGGTTGATGCGAACGCGTTCGATCCCGGCACCCAGTTGGCCTTCAGTTCCAACGGTGACGGCACCGTCACCATCGCCCATGAAGAATCCCCCGACAAACTTACTGTGGTGCAAACACTGGCGACCGAACGGGGGGCGCGTACCATGGCGCTCGATCCCAAGACCCACAGGATTTACCTGCCTTCCGCCAAGTACGAGCCGCAACCAACACAGACCCCCGGCACCGCCCGGCAGCGTCCGAAGATAATCCCCGGCAGTTTCAAAGTCCTCGTGTACGGTATGGACAAACGAGCCGATCGTTAGCCGCGGAATTCCGTTGCGTCGATAAGAGGGGTTCACTCACCCGCCCTGCCCGAACGGGATGGCCAATTTCAGGCCGATGAACGCCTGTCCTGTCTGGGGGTCGTGAATGGTAACTTCCGACTTGAGCTGGGCACGGCCGAATCTGCCAAACATGGGAAGGGAATACTGCGGCGCGGGGATTCGACTACCAGGTTCGTTCGCCGGCGCATCCCCAAGATCATAAGTGAACTCGAATCTCTTGGCTGTCTCCTGCGCAGTGAAGGTCATTCGATCGAGTCCGTACTTGGCCACTTGGAACATTCTCCCGATTGGCGATAAGCTTTTCTCCTGGATACCGTATTCGCTTTCAAACTTCATCCACCGGTCCGCAGACGTCGTAGCCGTGGGTTCCGTAATATTATTGTCCAAGTCTCGTCCTTTCGCCCCTGCGACAGAGGTTGCGTTCGTTTGCATCGTCGGTTGCGGCGCGGTGGGCTGCGACATGTGGGAGGGAGTAGCGTAGTCTACCCCTCGTGTGTTCGGCGCGGCCTGCGCCTGAACACAAGGAATTGGACCAAGACACACAACGACCCCCGCTACGGCTCCCCAGAGGACTGCCAGCGATGAACAGTTGACGCTTCGTGGCTTCAACTTCATCCAACTCACCCGCCTGTAACTTACACCCTTTTCGACATTTTACAAATGGATGCAAGCAAAAATAGGCGATGCGCCTGTCGCGCGAGCTGCGGCGAACAACTCATTCGCTCTTTGATTTGCCGGACTCTTTCTCGGCCTCGCGCAGTTTCTTGAGGCGGTCCTTAACCTGGCGTTCGGTATTGACCTTCTTCATCTGCTCCAGCACATCCGCGTAGGGTTCCAGAATCGCAATAAGTTCAGGACTATTGGCGCCAACGAGCTTCTCTTTCACCGCCAGGTCGCGCTTGAAGTACGGCTCAGCCGACATAAATTTGCCTTGATTGTAATAGAATTTTGCCAGGAAATCCAAAGACTGGGCGACATCCGCGCTGTCCGGCGTCGCTTTTTCACGGATCGTTAGCGCGCGCTTGTACAGGGCCTCGGCCTCCTTGTATTTCTTCAGTTTCTCGTCGAGATACGCGATGTTGTGGCAAACGTTGCCCAGCTTCGGATCTTCCGGGCCGAACGATTTTTCCCAGGCGGCAAGGACGCGCTCATGCAGGGCCAGGGCGTCCGCGTATTTGTTCTGGCGCTGGTACGCCCAGGCCAGCGTCTCGCACGTGTCGATGGTCTCGCTGTTGTCCACACCCCTGGCCTTTTCGAGAACCGCGATCGCCTTTCGGAGCGCATTCTCCGCGTCGGTGTACTTTTCCAACAAGACATAAAGGGAACCGAGGCTTTCCCAACTGCCGGCAACTTCGGGGGACTCGGCGCCGATGTTCTTCTCCTGCATCGAAATCACCCGCTGATAGATCGGGACGGCGTCGGCGTAGGTCTTCTGCGCTTCGTGCATACGGGCGAGATTCAAAAGCATGTTCGTGAGCTTCTGGTCATCCGCGCTCAACTTCTCCTCGGCCATCTTGATCGCCTCCCCTTCGCGCTCGATGGCCTCGGGATATTTGCCCTGCTGAAACAACCCGATGGCCTCGGTGTTAACGTCCGCGTAAGTGAGTGCCTTGGTGGGATCCGCCGTGGCGATGGTTGTGAGAAACAGGGTTGCGAGTGACAAGGTAAAACACACCTTCATGCAGTGGCCTCCTGATCGAGCAAATGTACCAGCCTGCCCGCTACGCCGCAACAGTGTTTGGTGCGGGTCCAGGGAACCCGGGCCGCCGTCAACCGCGCCGTAATTCCCTATAGATTTCTTGCCAAACCAAGGGCGGATGGCATTGTTAACCGGAACTCGAAAAGGAAGACGACATGAAACGATTTGCACTCCGCTCCCTCGCCCTTACCACTGGCCTGCTACTTCTCGTCGACCGCCCCACCCTGTCGCAATCCGCGACGAATGTTTTTCCCGGCGGAGCTTTCGAGAACATCGACGCGCGCGGCGTATTGTTGGATTGGAAACCCATCAGCGGCGATACCGTGCGCCTCGCGGAAGAAGGCAGCAACCATTATTGCGTCCTTACGACGACGAATGCGCAGCGCCCGACGGTGATCGGCATAAAACTGCCCCTCGACCAATCGTGGAGGAAATTGAAAGTGTCCGCGCGACTAAGGGCCCGGAACCTGCAACCTGGCGAGCAAGCCTGGCAGAACGCCCGGGTGATGCTGCGTTTTGAAGACGAGACCGGCAAACCGCTCGGCTTTCCCTCCTGTCCGCAGTTGGGCGTGGACTCGGACTGGGTGACCTTGAGCACAACGTTCGAAGTGTCGACGGGCACGACGACGCTCGCCATCGAGCCGGGGGTGTACGGTCCCGCCGGGGAGTTGAGCGTGGACGACATCACCGTGGTCCCGAATCCGCCCATTGAGGCGCTGCCGATTCAAGCGGGTTTTCCCGAGGGCACGTTCGAGAAGCTCGAAGCGGACGGCGGCCGGGTGGGTTGGAAGCTGCCCAAGGAACTGAACGTGAAGGTCCTTGAGGAGAACGGCAATCATTTCCTGCGCCTCATCAATGAAAAATCGGGCAGTTCCACGGCCATTGAGGACAACCGCTTCACACTCGATCCGAAATGGAAAACACTGAAGGTCAGCGCGCGGTTGCGGACCAGGAACCTCAAGGTCGGTACTAACACGGTGGATGGCGCGCGGTTGCAGTTCGTGTTTGAGGATGCCAACGGCAAAATGGTTGGCGGCTGGCCGCCGGTACCGGCGTTACGGCAGGATTCCGATTGGGTCACCAAGACGGTGCGAGCCCCAATCCCGCCGGGCGCGATGTACGTCAAACTTCTGCCCGCGTTGTACAGCGCGACGGGAACGTTCGACATTGACGATGTGCAAATCAGCGAGGCGCCTGCGTTGGAGGCCTTGCCGCTGACAAGGGACTTTCCGGAAGGCACGTTTGAAAGGCTCGACGATATCGGCCGACCACAAGGCTGGCGGTTTAGTGATCCGAAGTTGTGCGCGGTGGTCGCCGATGGAAGTAACCACTTCCTGCGGGTCTCGAACGACACGTCAGGTAAGAGCATTCAGGCGCAGGGACGTTTCCAACTCGATCCAAAATGGATTTCGCTCAAAGTGACCGTACGGATGCGAACGACAAATTTACAGCTTTCCACGGCAACGAATGTCGTCACCGACGCGCGGCTGCAGTTTGTATTTGAAGATGGCCAGGGCAAACGCGTCGGCGGCTGGCCGAAAGTCCCGACACTGAAAGAAAGCTCCGCCTGGATTGTGAAAGACGTCGTCAACGACATTCCCAAAGGGTCAGTTTACGTCGTCTTCGCGCCCGCGCTCTACAACGCGACCGGGGCCCTGGACGTCGATGACATCACGGTGGAACCCCGGTTGGCGACGGAGCAATCTGCATCGCCGACAACCGCGCCTGCGAACAGCAATCCGCCGCAATGAGCCAGGGATTCCGATAAGACGATGCGTCGCCGAATTACTCGTCCAAGCGGAACTCAATGGGAACTTCGACCGGCCAGCCGACAGGAACGCCAGCAAAGGTTCCGGCTTGAAACTGCCAGTGTTTGACGGCCCGCATCGCCGATTGGTCGAGCAAGACATGACCGGAGCTTTCCTTTACAGCCAGGGCTTCGACAGTACCCTCGGCAGTCAATCGAACGCTCAAGATGACGGTCCCTTGTTGTCCCATCCTTCGCGCTTCGAGGGGATAGATCGGCGGCGGATTATTGCCGTAGCGCGGATCGCCCCAGGCCGCGCCTCCGCTCCCACCTCTTCCCCGCCCGGCGCCCGAGCCAGGCACACCGCCACCGCCACCGCCGCCAGCCGTACCCGAACGATGAACGGTGCCGCCGGTGCTCGCATAGAGATTGGTGTTGACGGGACGTGGTTTCGGCGCTTCGGTTGGCGGTGTGGGCGGCGGCAGGTCTGCGTTGGGATCCGGCATGATCATCTCGTCGGTGGGGACCACATCCTGTTGCACCTCGGGAGTCGCCTCGGGAACCGGCTGATCGGGAGGAGGCGGAGGTTCCGGCAGAACGGGAGCGCTGTCGCCGCCGCCGGGCGGGCCTTCCGTGAGTTCGACGTCGACGTTGCCACCGCCGCCAGTCCCTGTCACGGGTTCATGACCACCAACGAACAACGCCACGGCATGCAAGGCAATCGCCACCGTAAAACTCAGGATGTACGTCTTGGCCTGTGAATCGAGCATGTCAAAAACCAGGGCCGCCCCATGGCGAAGTCAACCGTCTCACTGCTTGCGAATGACCTGTTCCTTCTTAGTCTGGATGGCGACTTTCACGATACCGACCTGGCGGGCCTCGTCGAGCACCGTCACCACCTTGCCGAACACGACTTTCTCGTCGCCATTGATGAAGACTTTCGGTTCCGCATAGGTATCGCGCAGCGACTCCAGGTACGGGCGCAACTGGTCGGGCTCGATCTTCTCCTTGTTGTAAAAGATGTCGCCCTGTTCGGTGATGCTGATGATGGCGAAGTCCTTCTGCTCTTGTGGGGCGCTGGTCGCCGCCGCCGGCAGATTCACCTGCACGCCCTGGTTCTTGATCATGCTGAGGGAAACCATCAGGAACGTTGCGAGCAGGAAGAACATGATGTCGATGAGCGGAATGATCTCGATGCGGGCTCGCTTGCGGGAACTCGGTGAAGGAACATTCATTGGCCATCCTTAGTGGGCCGACGCTCCCGATGAAGTGGGACGTCCCACTTCCAGGCTCGAACCACCGGACCCGGCGGCAGCGCCGCCCTGTCCGAGCAACAGTTCGAGTTGGGAGCCGGCGTCCTGGATGACGTTGCGCGCTTCTTCGAGTCGCGCGTTCAAATAGTTGAAGGGAATCAACGCCGTAATGGCGATGGCCAGGCCGAACGCGGTGGCGATCAGCGCCTCGGCGATACCGCCGGTGATCGCCATGGGACTGCCGAGTTCCTGCGCGCCGAGCAAGCCGAAGGCGCGTATGAGTCCCGTAACCGTGCCGAGCAAGCCGAGCAATGGTGCGAGGGTGATGATCGTGTCGAGGATCGGCAGGCCGCGGTTGAAGCGTTGCAGTTCCTTATTGGCCGCCTTGAGGTAGGCGTTGCTCAGCGACTTTTCGCGATGGGTCAACCCATAGACGACAATGCGGGCGATGAAATCATTGCTGCCTTCGCCGGCCCGGATCGCGGCGTTAATATTGCCCTTTTCGACCTGGCTGAAAATATTCTCCACCACATCGGGATCGCGGCGGAAACGCTCACGAACGCGAAAGAGAATGCGTTCGATGACTGTCGCCAGCGCGACGATAGACGTGATCAACAGCGGCCACATAACCGGGCCGCCCTTCAAGAATAACCGTATCATGGTCTCTTCATTCGTAAAGGTGTTTTTCGGGATCGTTTCGAGGAAGCTAAGATCGTGTAGCTCAAAAAGTCTCTCCTCACCTTCAATGCCTGTCATACCAAAGGCAAGGCGAAGGTAGGAGCAACCTGAAAAAAAGTCTAGCCCTTTCTTGCGGAGCGTTTCCCTGCAAAAAAAGCTTGTCATCCGAGTTACATTTTCATAACAAGAGCTTGTCTCACCCAACCAATTGTTCGTGGAGGCTAGGAGATATGAAGAGTACCACCTCTCTGCGTGGTTCGGCCGAAATGGGCGTCGTGCGACTGCTGCCGCTGATCTTAGTCGCAAATCTTGCCGTCGCAACGGCAGTATTTGCCGATGACCAAGCGAGCCCGCCGGCAAAACCGGAAGTCACGACACCGCCCGTACAGGTGCAAGCGGCAGATCCCGCGGGCAACGCGGCGACCGATCAAGTCACTCCACCTGTCCAGGCTCCTCCTGCCGAGACGCCACCAGCTCCGGCAGCTCCCGCTGCGCCCGGGCAGCCACCAAAAAGAACCGTTAAGATGCAACCGGTCATTGTCACCGGCTCACACATTCCGACCGCCATCGACCAGCCCGTCGCTCCCGTCTTGACACTGACCAAACAACAGATTGACGAGTCAGGCGCAACGACGATTTCGGACGTCGTTCGCAAACTCCCACAGAACAGCGCCGGTTCGTTTGCCGAAAACAATGCGGCCTCGTTCGCGCCGGGCGGCTCGGGCGTTTCCCTGCGCGGCCTCGGCCAGCAATCGACACTCGTCCTCATCAACGGCCGCCGTGTTGCCCCGTATGGGTTTGGTCAGAATGTTAACGGCGTGACCGCGGGGTTCGTGGATCTCGACAGCATTCCACTGGAGGCGGTTGACCGCATTGAGGTCTTGAAGGACAGCGGCTCGGCAATCTACGGCTCGGATGCCATAGCCGGTGTTGTAAACATCATCCTGAAGAAGGATTACCAGGGCCTCGAACTTACCGCCGAGTATGGCAACACGACGCACCGCGATTCCGGCGAGCAGACGTACTCGATGGTGACAGGTTTGGTTAACGATAAAGCCAATGCCATGTTCTTTCTGGATTATTACGACCGCAATGCCCAGTTCCTCCGCGACCGCGAGAACAGCGCCAATGCCGATCATTCCGCGCAAGGCGGGCTCGACTTCCGCAGTTCGGCAAGCCCGCAAGGACTGGTGTTCGATCCTTTCTCGGGCAACCCGCTATTCGCCCCACCGACCGGCGCGACGACCACCAACGACCTGTCCGCCACTGACTTCTCCGGTAACCACTACAACTTTAACAAGGACATCGTGGATTATCCGCAGACGACGCGCTACGGCGGTTATACCGTGATCAACTACAACATCACGGACCGCCTGACGGCCTTTGTCGAGGCGGGGTATCGCAAGATCCTCACCGAATTGCAGTCCGCCGCGACACCCGTCTTTGGCGACACGGACGGTTTCACCATTGGTCCGAACAATCCGTTCAACCCCTACGCGGGCATCACCAACGCCCCGATCGCGTTCCGTTGGCGCGCCAACCAGGCCGGCCCTCGCATTGACGACATTGACACCGATGTGATTCGTGCAGTACCCGGGCTCAAGCTCGAAATCGGCGAAGACTGGTATGCCGAGAGCGCTTTCCTCTTCAGCTCAAGCAAGAGCATCGATAACGGGAAGAATTACCTCTCCTCCGCGGCCTTGCGGGCCGCGCTGAACGACTCAAATCCCTCGACGGCTTTGAACGTGCTGGGCGGGCCAGACTACGTCAATAATCCCGCGACCATCGACGCCCTGAAGGTGCGCACCACGCGCGAAGCGGAGACACAACTTATGCAGTATGATATCAAGGCGAATGGCCGGCTCTGGGATCTGCCGGCCGGGCCAATTGGCATCGCCTTTGGCGGCGAGACACGTACCGAGTCCATCTCCGATGTTCCGGATACACTCCAAGCGACGTTCCAGATCGTGAGTGAGGGCGGTGTCCAGCCGTCGCACGGTTCTCGGGATTCGGATGCTCTGTATGGCGAACTCGGCATTCACTTGTTCACCCGCCAAAATGCCCAGACGGCACTGGATCTACTCGAAGTGCAAGTCGCAGGGCGTTTCGAGTATTACAGTGACTTCGGCACCACGGCGAAGCCCAAGGTCGGCATCGAATGGAAACCGGCCAAACCGATCACGTTCAAGGCATCTTATTCACAGGGTTTCCGCGCCCCCTCCCTCCAGGAACTGTTCGTAGAAAACATCGGGTTTCAAGATGGGCTGGTCGATACGCTCCGTTTCAATAAAACCGGTTCTGCCGCCGACGAAGGCGGCACGCAGTACAAGATCATCTCTGGGGGCAATGCGAACCTCAAACCAGAAAACTCCGAGTCCTTTTACGGGGGCCTGATTTTCGAGCCGCCGGCGATCAAGGGACTGACGTTGAACGTTGACTACATTCACATCAACGTCAAGTCCGTGATCCAGGCCGAGGACCTTCAAAAAATACTCGATCTGCCGCCGGCGCAGCAGGCCGCTTTCGTTACGCGCAACCCGCCCAGCGCGCAGGACATCGCCCTTGGCGCGCCCGGCACC
>JBGOTY010000120.1:0-9220 GCA_041476745.1 Verrucomicrobiia bacterium
CCTTCCTCGGCCTCCGCGTCCGTGATCTGCTGGTCGACCGGCAACAACATGCGGCTCTTGATGTACATCAGCGTGGCCGCCATCACCAGAAACTCACCCGCCACCTCCAGGTTGAGCATCTGCATCAGCGTCAGGTACTCCATGTACTGGTTGGTGATGCGCTCAATGGGAATATCGTAGATGTCTACTTCCTCTTTTTTGATGAGGTACAGCAACAAATCCAGCGGCCCCTCGAACACCTCCAATTTTACTTTGTAATCCGCTTCCATTCAGGAAATCTTCTCGTTCGTCTCCGTGGCCAGCAAATCGTCCACCGTCTCCCGTCGCGAAAACATCGTGACCGACCCGTCCTCTTCCAGCATCAACTGCGGCGCGCGGCCCAGGGAATTGTAATTCGAACTCATGGCGTACCCGTACGCGCCCGCGTCGTGCAGAAGGAGCAGATCGCCGACGCGCGGCGTCGGCAAACGGCGCGGGACCAGCAGTTCTTGTCCGTCACGCGTGAAGATGTCGCCCGATTCGCACAACGGCCCGGCCACCACCACGTCCGTCATTCCATCGCCCTCACGCCGGCCGGCAAGGGTGATGCGATGGAACGACCCGTACATCGCCGGTCGCACCAGGTCCGTGAAGCCCGCGTCCACCATCACAAACGTTTGGCCCTTGCCCCGCTCGTTCTGTTCCGTCCGCTTCACATCGGTCACGCGCGCAACCAACGTCACCGCGGGCGCAACGAGATAGCGACCGGGCTCGATCTCCAACCGCACTTCACGTTCTGCGGCGCTGCAAAAACTGGCCCGCGCGTCCTCCAGCACCGCGCGGAGCGGTTCCAGCGACGGCTGATCAGTCGCATCGCGGTAATTGTGCGGAATCCCGCCGCCGAGGCTGACCGCCGTCAGCTTCGGGAACTTCGGGATGAACTCGACAAACTCCTTCGCCAGTCGACGCATGTTGTCCAGCAACTCCGGGAACTTCGGCCCGCTGCCGATGTGCGCGTGCAGCATGGTCACCGTCATGCCGAATCTTTCCGCTCGCATGGCCACGTCGCCGATGTCGCTGAACCAGATCCCGTGCTTGGAACTCGGTCCTCCCGTGTCGCAGGCGTTCACATGACCATGACCAAAACCCGGATTGACCCGCAACGAAATCGGCCCGGTGTATCCTGCGGCTTGCAATTCGCTTAACATGCCCGGCGAACCAAGGTTTGGCATCACACCCTGCTCGCGCAGGACCGCGATGGTGCCGTCGCGGAACACGTCGCTCGTGCACAAGATCGACGAACCCGGAAAACCCGCGCGGCGCGCCCGCAACACTTCGTTGCCCGACACCGCGTCAATCCAGATGCCGGCCTCCAGCATCTCCTTCAAGATCCGCGTCGCGGGACACGCCTTCATGGCGTAGCGCGCCTGCAATCCCGCCCCCTTCGTGAGAAGTTTGATGGCGGCGATCCGCTGACGCAACAGGGCCGCGTCGCAAATCCAAAACGGCGTGCCGACCTTTTCCGCTAAATGCTGAAGCACCTCGGCGTTCATCGCAGTCCCACGGCTTTGCGCACCCGTTCCATGGTTTCGTTCGCGACCACGTTGGCGCGCTCCGCGCCTTTGCGCAGCGTTTCATGAACGTAATCCAGATTCTTCACGAGTTCCTCGCGCTTCTTGCGGAACGGCGCAAAGTAATCCGTCAACGTTGCCAGCAGTTCCTTCTTCACATCGCCGTAGCCAAAGCCGCCGGCGGCGAGCTTCGCCTGCAATTCCTGCGCCTTGTCCGGGGCGGCAACAAGCTTGTAAAGCTGCAACGGGACGTTCTTATCGAGGTCCGTCTTGGGCGCTTCCACCGGCTGGGAGTCGGTGACGACGCTCATTACTTTTTTCCGTGTCGCCTTCTCGTCGCCAAAAATCTCAATGGTGTTGTTGTAGCTCTTGGACATCTTGCGGCCGTCGATCCCCGGCAGCGTGGCCACGTCGGGCTGAATGTCCGCCTCGGGTATGACAAAGACTTCGCCGTACTGGCGATTGAACGCGCCCGCGATGTCGCGCGCGATTTCGAGGTGCTGCTTCTGGTCTTTGCCGACAGGCACCCGCTCGCCTCGCACAATCAGAATATCTGCAGCCATGAGCACGGGGTACGTGAAGAGACCCCCGTTTGGCTTCAGACCCTGCGCGATGCTGTCCTTGTAGGCGTGCGCGTTCTCCAACATGGGCACCGGCGTGATGTTGAGCAGAATGGAGGTCAACTCCGTCACCTGCGGCACGTCACTCTGGCGGTAGAACACCGTTTTGGATGGATCCAGCCCACAGGCCAAAAAGTCCAGGGCAATATCCAGCGAGTTACTGCGCAACTCCTCGGGATCGCCAACCGTCGTCAGCGCGTGGTAATCGGCGATGAAATAGAACGCCTCGCCCTTCTGCGCCAGTTCGAGCGCCGGGCGCATCATGCCGAAGTAATTGCCAATGTGTAACTTACCACTTGGCTTAATGCCGGATAGAATTCGCATGGCCCGTGCAACATACGAAATACACGGCAGATGTTGCGAGGAAAAAATCAGCGCGGCGCCGCGCCTCTTAGTACTTGTACACGAGCGCGCTGATCAAAGTGATGTCGTTTTCCTTCCGGCCCGCGGCCGGCATGCTGTTGAATTTGTCCGCCGCGACAATGCGCAGGCTCAAGCGCGTGTTCATCGCCGCTTCCGCGCCGACTTCTGAATTCACCAGATAGTTGTTGAAATCATCCACTTGGGGCAGGTAATCGACCTGTTCCCAGATCTTCGATCCCTTGTTGAAAGAATGCTCCGCGCGCTCGGTCACGCGCATCGTCACGTAGGTCTTGTTGTCTCTGCCCAATCTTTCATCAATGAGCGAAGGGCCGATTTCACCGTTCACCTTCGTCGTGTCGCTTTTGATGAAGTAGTAACCACCTGCGGGCCCAACAATCAAACGGTAGCGGACCTGGGCGATGTCATCGTGGGTTCCATCCACGTTCAAATCTCCGTAAACCCGCTCCGTGAAGAGCCGCTTGTAGTCCGCAAACCCGTGGATGCTATTCGCTGACTGGGTTTGGTTGGTCTGGCCCCAGTTGTTAAGTCCATACTGCCCGTCGGCGCCAAACTTCAATTCGTTCTGGTCCCAGGCACGCTGCGCCAACGCGCTGGCATTCATCAGAAACGTGTCGCTGTTGCCCCTTGCCAGTGACAGACCAAACGCCACGTTGCCGTTCCAGTTCGTCGTCGGCGCGTCACCGGCCCTGGCGACCTGCGCCCAACCGATGACCGAAGCCGCGACCAAGAACGCAGCAATACCAACCGTCAAAGTTTCAATCTTCATGTGTCTAATCTCCATTCAGTTTCCGCGGGAAACGGCGCACACAATGCCGCAGGGGGGTGCAGCGGTCAAGTGCTTTTAGAGCGGGTGCAAGAGGCTGTTTCCAAGGGATTCAATCGTCTGCGCGGCAGCGGCTGGCGCAAGCTGCCCGAGGGCCACGGCATCAGTCGTTTCAAAGAATGCTTTCTGGTCGAACTCGTCCCAAAAGACGTAGCCCCACGGATTATCCAGGTGGGAATACTTCAACGCTTCCATCATCGCCGGCGGGAAATGGGCCGATGCTGCTGCGACTTTGAGCGCGGGGATTGCATTCCGACTCTTCGCGGCGATCTTAGCGCCTGCCGTGGAATAGAATCGCGCGAACTCCCACGCTTCCTGCGGATGCTTCGTGCCACTCCACACGCAATTGCCGCCGACCGACAACCGCGACCAGCGCACCCTGCCCTTCGGCACCGGGGCCACATCCCAGCGAAAATCACCGATATGGTCAAACTCCGTCAGCATATACGTCCGTCCAACAAGCAGCGGGATTTTCCCGTCGCGGAACAGGTTCACACCGTCAAACGCCTCCACCTCGCCCATTGCCGCCGTCGTCGGCGCGATTCCGCGCGCTACCAAATCGCGATAGAATTGAAGTGCGGCAATTGACTCAGGCGAGTTCACTACACACTTTCCGTCCGCGAAGAGCACCCCGCCGAAGGATTGCACCAGCAGCAGCGGTCGCGGCAAAACGGTCGGTATCCGCACCTGTCGTCGCGCGGCCAGCCGGGCGGCGACATCGGAGAATTTCTGCCAATCCCAGGATTCGTCCGGCACTGGTTCCCCGGCCCTTTCAAACCAGTCGCGGTTGTAAAACAGAATGTCGGTGCTGTAATGAAACGGCACCATGCCGAGCTTCCCGTTGACGCGACACGACCCGACAACTTCGGGGTAGAATTGGTCCGCCAGGGACGAGAACTCTTCCGTCAGGTCCGCAACCTGACCGCGTTGCGCCAGCGCGGGCAGCCGGTCCACCACGTAGTAGAACAAATCGGGAGCTGCCCTGCCCGCCAGTTGCACATTCAGCTTCTGGAACTTGGACGTGTCGTAGATGACCCGCACACGGATTTGCGGATGCGACTTTTCAAACTCGGCAACTATCTTTTGGTGGAGCGTTTGCTGTTCCGGCAGTGTCTCGATCGTTTGGTAAGTGATTTCGACCCGGTTATCGGTCGGCCGGGCGCAGCCGCCCAACAACAACAAGACCACCAGTAACCTTCTCATCGCAGGGCTTTCTTTACGTTCCAGTGACTCCGACGCAATCGCTCGCGAGCCGCCGTTTCGCTACAACCCTTGAGTCTCGCGACGATGCGGCACGCGCGCGCGCGCAGCTTCTCGTTGGTCGGTTTCACGTCCACCATCAGGTTGCTGACAACCTTACCGAGACGAATCATCGAAATCGTGGTCAGCATGTTCAGCACAAGCTTGGTGGCCGTACCTGCCTTGAGTCGAGTAGAGCCTGTAATCAGCTCCGGCCCGGTACGAAAAAAGAGCGGCGTGTGGACCGTGGATCGGGGCGGAGAGAAACACAGCAGAAATGTCTTCGCACCGAGCTGCTTCGCCTCGTTCAGCGCGCCCAGCACGAACGGCGTGGAACCACTGGCGGCGATACCGATTAGAATATCGCGACGGCCAATGCCGCGCGCTCGCACCACCTCCGCGCCCGCCGCCAAATCGTCCTCGGCGCCTTCCACCGCCGTGTGCAGCGCCCTTGCGCCACCAGCGATGATCGCCTGCACCATCCCGGGATCGGTTGAGAAAGTCGGCGGGCATTCACTGGCATCCAGGACACCCAGCCGACCGCTTGTGCCCGCGCCGATGTAAAACAGCCGTCCGCCGCGCCGGAATGCGCGGACGATGTCGTCGATGGCCCGAGCAATCACGCGCTTGTTTTTTCGTAACGCGGGAATCACACGGGCTTCCTCGTCGAGCATCGTGTCGATGAGCCGCGACACCGGGCGCTTGTCCAAATCCATCGTCCGCGGATTCCGCTCCTCGGTCAAAGACAAGGATGCAGGATGCGGGATGAAGGATGAATCGGGGCGCGTCGACTCCGCGCCGGCAAGCAACAGCGCCCCCGCCGCGGGCTCGCGCCTGAGAACAAAGATGCGGGCGCGCGGGAAAAGCATGCGCAACCGATGCGTGACCGTGGCGCGAAATCGCTTGTGCCTGGTGAGCAGTCCACCAACAAGGGCAAGCTCCGGACTGCCCAGGCCAAGTTTCCTGGCCACGGCTTCGCAATCCATCGCCAGAAACGACGCGGCTTGCAGTGTGAGCCGGCTGCCGTCTTCATCGAGGAACTCACTCGCAAGCGCGGCGACCTCAGCTTTGCTTGCGGCTTGAATCCAGTCAACCAGTTCGTCAGGCGAGTTCAGGCAGAGCCGGCGCAGCGCGCGGCGTAACGCGGGTGTTGTCGCGCCCCGACGATCGTGCTCGCGCACCGCCGCGCGCAGACCGGTCAACGCAATCCAGTAGCCGCTACCGTGGTCGCCAAGCAGATGCCCCCAGCCGCCAGCCTGCGCAATTTGCTTCCCGTTACGGCCCTGGACGCACGAGCCGGTGCCGCTGACCACGAGAAGGCCCGCGCCGTTCAGGCCGAATGCCGCCGCGAAGCCGGAATCCAAATCGTTACCGACGTAAACGGGCACACGCGGCCAGATGCGTTCTGCGAGCGAGCGAAGACGTATGCGGTCGACTGCCGTGCGGCAACCGGCGACGCAGAGAGACCATGAAGAAGGGCAAAGCCCGACGCGGTGCTTGATCTCACGGAGACGCTGGAGAATGTCCGGGTCGGAAGCGAGTTTGAGATTGAGGGGGCCAAGTTCGAAGCGTTTGCAAATCTGGCCGCGCGTATCGGCGAGCAGCGCGACGGTGCGCGTGCCACCACCCTCGATGCCCAGGAAAAACGATCCGGCTTTCGGGTCCCCACCCATGGGGTGAGAATGCTAACAGATTCAGGCCGCGCGCGGCAAGTAGACGCTGAACGTGGTGCCGTGAGAGATGGTGCTGCGCACGTCGATGGCGCCGCCGTAACGGGCGACGAGTTCGCAGGTGATGGCCAGGCCGAGTCCGGTCCCCTCCTTCTTGCTCGTGAAGTAGGGCTGGAAAATCTTGCTGATGTTCTCGGGCGCGATACCCGAACCATTGTCCGCCACGGAGAGCTTTACCATCGGCCGCTGCGTATCAAAGGTTTCCGAGCGGAAGGCCCACTCGGAGGGCAGGGACGAAGCCTGCATCGCGGACAACTGAAGCGTTCCGCTCCCGTTCATCGCGTGCAGGGCATTCACGCCGAGATTGATGAGCACTTGCAGGATCTCCGCGGGATTCACCTTGAGCTGCGGATCCGGATCGCCGGAGGCGAACGTGATTTCGGTGCCGTGGTTGGAGGGATGCGCCTTGATCAACGCCGCCGCGTCTTCGAGCAACCGGTGGGCGCCGACGATCTCCTGGAACCCCTGGGGGCTCCGTGAAAAATTCAAAAAGCGGCGGGCAATGTCCTTGCAACGATCGATCTCGCGTTGAATTGAGGCGAGCCGCTGCCGCACATGCTGCGCGGTTTCCTGGTCGGCCATGCCGAGTGCCGCAAGGTCACGGCTGAGCAAATCGGCGTAGCCGGCAATGATCGCCAGCGGGTTGTTCATCTCGTGCACGACGCCGGCGGACAGCACACCCGCTTCCACGGCCCGATTGAGCTGCGCCAGCTCGCGCCCGAGATCCTCGTTTGTCTGTTCCAACGTGCGGACATTTTCTTCCGCGGCGAGCTTTTCCTGGCGGCGTTTCATGCACTTGTCGAGCACGTCGCGGACGGAGAACACATCGAAGGGCTTGTTGAGGTAATCGGCCGCCCCGAAGCGCACGGCCGCGCGCGCGGTCTCAATGGTCTCGTAACCGGTGAGCATCACGCATTCGACGTCGGGATCGATTTCCTTCAACTCGCGCAGGACATCCACGCCGGTCAGGTCCGGCATCTTGATATCGAGAATGGCGGCGTCCACAACGTGTGTGCGCGCGTACTCGATGCCCTCACGGCCACAGGTGGCCATGACGCACTGGTAGCGGTCTTTGAAGACGATCCGTAGCGATTCGCGCGGACCTGGCTCATCATCCACAATGAGCAAAGTCGGCTTCTCTGCCACCCTGGCTGCTGGTGGCTCTACGGTGAGTGTGTCGAATGCTGTCATGAATCCGTTCTCCCGTTTCCTCAGAATTTCAAGCTGGTGGTGACCATTACTGCATGATCGTCGCTCTTCCAGGTACCGTCCGCGGCAGAACCGTTGTTGACCGTGCGGTCCACCGACAAGCTGTATTGGTACACGAGGTCAACACTGAAGCGCTTCGTCGAATAGCCACCGCCCACGCTGAACACATGGCGGTTCGAATCGGGTACCGACGGTGAAAACGTGCTGCTGGGCACTGTGTTTACGGAGAAGATATAACCACCACGCACCGCCCAGTGCTCGTTGATTTCATACTCAGTGCCAAATTCATAGTACCAACTGTCCTTCCAGTTAAACGGAATCGCCGTTCCATTGAAGGCAGCGCCCGGCGCGTGCAACACCACGGTATTCAACGTGTCCCAGTTGATCCATTCGACGTCGGCTTCCAGTTTCCATTGCGGGATCGGTCGAAACGCATAGCCGCCTTTGACAAACTGCGGGAATTCAATCGTCGCATTGGCGGGTTTCATTTGGTTGCCGAGGGGGGTGACCAACTTGCCATTGCCACTAAAGTTGATGTCGAACGGACTGCGATACAGAAGGCCGATGGTGTGCTGCGGCGTGATTTTCCACATCAAGCCTGCCGTGGCCCCAACGGCATCCCCTTTCCCACCGAAATGGATGCGACCATCCGGAAACGGGGAGAATGAAACGCTTCGATTCAACCGGGTGTCGCCCAGGTAGACATTCACGCCGGCCCCGAGCGATAGATGTTCGTTAACCTGAAAAGCAACCGTTGGCTGGATGTCATAGACAGCCAGGCTGGCGGTCGTAATCAGGTAACGGAATGGGCCGGCCCTGGGGAAATCAGCTGCATTGCCAAAAGGAACGTTGAAGCCGAGACCAAACCGCCATGGGGATTGTGTCATCCCGAAGTCCGTCGACGCATAGAGATGCGGGATGGTCGCCATCGTGTTCATCTCTGTGCCCGGACCCCCTCCCTCCAAGCGAGAGTCTGGAAAGGACACATTCATTCCCGACGTGATTTCGGTTCCCTTCAATTGTGTCAGGCCCGCAGGATTGTAATAAATCGCCGACGCGTCGTCCGCCTGGGCGACGAAAGCTTCGCCCTGCCCCGTGGCGCGCGCATCCTGGTCTGGGTTGTCGAAACCAAGCCCGAACACCGGGGGGACGGCGAAAGCACCAATCGCTATCAATACGGCTGCGCAAACCATCATTTGCATGAGCTTTTTCATCGTTTTGTCCTCCTGCACTGTGCTGTTTAGCCCCCGGCTGCGAGGGTTCGGGTTCGTAATTAGCAATGGTTATGCCACGGCCAAGAAAGGATGGAACCGAGACGCAAAAGCCCTGAAAGCGCTGCCTTTCGAGTGGAATGAAACGACTCGAGCGCCTGCCTGGCAAACGTGCGCAAAATTGGCCAGGTTATCCGCTCACAACGGACAAGTTTGGCTACGTTACGTCCGTTGCCGCAGGGCTCTCATCCGACTCCTCGAGCTCCGCCTCCCCATCGTCCGCGCGGCCCGACGTGACCCCGAGTTTGTCCATCTTATACCGGAGCATCCGTCGCGTGATATGGAGCGTGCGCGCCGCTTCCGTGATCACGCCGCCCGTGCGCCGCAAAGCCTCCTCAATCGCGCGGCGTTCAAGGTCTTCGGTGATCTTCGGCAGATCAAGCCCGCCCGCTTC
>JBGOTY010000121.1:0-9200 GCA_041476745.1 Verrucomicrobiia bacterium
GACTGCCTGAAGCTGGTCGAGGAAATCCAGCAGTACTGGCTGCACCTCTCCAAGCTTCCGCCGAAGAATAAGACGGTCCCATGAGCGCCGCGCCCGCACCCCTGCTGGTTGTCGAGGACAGCCCGGTGTATGCGGAGATCCTGCAACGGCTGCTCCCGACGCTGGGTGCGGACCTGCAGTTTGCGTCGAAATGGGTAGATACCGCCGAGAAAGCCATTGAGGAAATCTCCCGGGCAGACTACACCATCGTGCTTCTCGACTACAAGCTGCCCGGCGCCGATGGCCTGACCGTGCTCGCCCACATCCGCAGTTTGCCGCCGGCGCGCCAGCCGGCGGTGATCATGCTCACCGGCATGGGCAGCGAGGCGGTCGCCGTCGAAGCGATGAAAAGCGGGGCGAAAGATTACCTCCCGAAGGACTCCCTCGACATGCCCGCGCTGCTGCGCGCGATTACCAGCGCGCTCGAACGCAAGCGATTGGAGGAGCAGGTCGCCCGTTACACGAACGAATTGCGCGAGAAGAATGCGCAGATGGAAGCCGACCTCAACATGGCGCGCGAAATCCAGCAGGCCTTTCTCCCGCAACACTACCCGACGTTTCCACGCGACGCCATTGCGGCGGAGAGCGCGCTGCATTTCCATCACCGCTATCACCCGACGAGCGCGGTAGGCGGAGATTTCTTCGACGTGCTGCCGATTTCCGACACGGAAGCCGGCGTGTTTATTTGCGACGTCATGGGCCACGGCGTCCGCGCCGCGCTGGTGACCGCGATGGTGCGCGCGCTGGCCGAAGAGTTGATGCCGGTGGCGGCGGATCCAGCCAAGTTCCTGACGGAGATCAACCTCCGTCTGCTCGCGATTCTGACCCAAACACACAGTCCGATGTTTGCGTCGGCCTTCTATATCGTGATTGATCTCGCGCGCGGTGAACTGCGCTACTCAAACGCGGGCCACCCCAGCCCCTTGTTGGTGCGACGCAGCGCCGGCGTGGTTGAGCCGCTGCTCTTCCCGAAATGCCGACCAGGGCCGGCGCTCGGGGTTTTTGAGGAATCGGTGTACCCGCTTTGCCAGAGCGCGCTGGTGCGGCATGACCTGATCGTGCTTTACACGGATGGCTTATACGAGGTGGAGAGCGCCGCTGGCGAAGAGTATGGCCCGGATCGATTGCTGGCAGCGGTGCGCCAGCGGGCCGATTTGCCGGTCAACCAGCTATTCGACGAGCTGCTTTCGGACATCCAGCAGTACGCCGGCAAGCAGGGTTTCGTGGACGATGTCTGCATCGTTGGCGCGGAGGTCGTCCGCGTGGGCTCGGCTGAATGAGGCCCGTCCACCCGATCCCGCGCAACGCGCCGTGAGATTCTCTTCGGTCAGTTCGTTTCCGTGACTCCGTCCAATTTCGGTCCCGTCACCGTGATGGAAAGAGTGGATGGATCGACAAGCCTGGCTTCGAATTGGAGTCCCAGGCGTTCGCTGAACGCCTTCACCAGCGACAGTCCCAACCCGCTGTGCTTCGGATCGGAACGCGCACTATCTTTGCGCCAGAATCGCTCCGAGAAGTGTGATACGTCCTCCGCAGTGAGATCGTTGCAGGTATTGACCACTTGCATTGTGAATTGAGTGGTCCCTGCTTTGGCCTCGACACGCACCGTCCCGCCATGGGGAGTGTATTCCATGGCATTGTCCACCAGGTTGGTGAGGATGGAGCGCAATAATACCGGGTCGGTTTCGACTTCGGCTCCGTCCCGCACAGTGCGAGTGACCTTCAATTGCTTATCAGCCGCCCTCTCGGCGAAAGGCCGCCAGACACTCTCAATTAGCGGTGCGAGATGGACGTGCTCGGTCAGTACCGGCAGTTGGGCATGCTCGTTTCGCAGCAGGGCCAGAAGTCGGGTGACGACACCCTCCATCTGCACGGCGATCGCCAGAGCCTCGCGGTCAGTGGTCGCCTCGCGGGCTTCGGGCCATTTCAGCGCGACTTCTGCCAGGGCGCGCAACTCCGCGATGGGGGTGCGCAGTTCATGCGCCAGGTCCGCGCTGAACCGACGTTCGCGTTCGAAGGACTGTTCCAGCCGCGCCAGCAGATCGTTCAACCGGCTGCTGATGGGCGTCAATTCGCCCGGCAGCGAACTGGTGGGAAAGCGCGCGGCCAGCGAGTCGGCGTTGATGCGCGTAGCCCGATCGGCGAGTGCGTCCAGCGGGGCCAGTTCGCGGCGCAAGAGGCGCGGCACCACTATGAAGGTGACCACCAGCAACCCCGCGCCGCAGCCGAGCAGGGCGAACGCGAGCGCGGTGAGTGTTTCGTTCAATTCGTCGCGGGCGGAGGCCACGACGAGGATGACTTCGTTTGGCACGGACGGCGGATGTTCCTCTTTGGCTGTCTGCGGGGTGAACTTGAGCCCGATGGCGCGACCGGCGGACCCGGAGGGCAAAGTTAAATTCCAGAACTTCGGCCTGTCGAGCGTGCCGAAACGGGACGGCAAGCCAGAGGCAGGGGCCGATGCCGAGCGTTTTAGTATTGTGCCGTCCGTGCGCCACATTTGGAAAAAGCCGGGGGTATCTTCCTCGTCAGATTCACGCATGAACGAATCGGTGACTTCTGCGTCAACCCGCTCGCCACTCTGCCTGGTGACCGTCATAATGGCCAGTGCCCTGGTACGGAGCGCGGTGTCGAATTCGTCGAGTAATGCTGCACGAGTGGAGAAAAAGACGGCAATTCCCCCGAAGATGAGCGGCAGGGCAAAGGCCAGCAACAGCTTCCAGGTGAGTTGCCGTCGGATCGTCCTCATTCCGGCTCAACCTTCAGTATGTACCCCAATCCGTGCCGTGTGTGAATGAGCGGGGCCGGGTTGGGTGCGCTGATTTTCTTTCGTAGTGAGCAGATGGCGGACTCGACCACGTTGCTCATCGGATCCACACTGTCGTCGTAAATGTGGGCTTCGATCTCACCGCGCGTGACCACCTGACCGGATCGCCGGGCGAGGTATTCCAGCAGCAGATACTCCCGGGGTTTCAACCTGACCAGATTGCCGGCACGGAAAACTTCCTTGGCCACCGTGTCAATTTCCAGGTCGGCGATGACGAGCCGGGTTTGCTTGCTGCCATAAGCGCGTCGGCAAAGAGCCTCCACGCGGGCGAGTAGCTCCTCCAACGCGAATGGCTTCACAAGGTAATCGTCGGCCCCCAATTGGAGCCCCTGCACGCGGTCTTCCACAGTGTCCCTCGCCGTGAGGAGGAGGACGTGGGTGCCCTTGCCCTTCTGCCGAAGCTGTCGCAGCAGCGAGAGACCGTCAAGCTTCGGAAGCATGATATCGAGCACGATTACATCGTAGTCATTCGATTCCGCCTGCCAGAGCCCGTCTTCGCCGTTGCCGATGACATCGAGGGCGTAGCCGGCCTTGCGCAGGGCCCGGCCCACGGACATTTGAAGACGTGCGGAATCTTCAATGAGGAGCACCTTCATGGTGACATGTTACCAAAAAGACGAGGTTCTGAGGCGCCCATCTCGCCTCAGAACCCATCCGGAGTGTTCGGGCGTTTCCGCGACGCTTAATCCTTGTCCTTGCCGCCCTTCTCTTCCCCATCTTCAATCTTCCCGTCGGCTGTGATGTCGGCTTCCTTCTTCTTGCCGTCGATTGTCACAGCGACTTCGTACGATTTCTTGCCGCCCGCCGCTTCTTCCACGATCTCGTCAACCGTGCCGCTACCGGCCAATTTCTTGATGGCGGCCTGCACGGCGCCCGGCGTGTCCTTCAAGGTAACGTTCTTTTCTGTCAGTGACACCGTTCCATCATCGAGCACTTCGATGGCTTGTTTGGTGCCGTTGATTTTGACGGAAGCCTCATAGACGATCTTGTTGTCTTCTGAGTCTTTCGTGATCTTCTCGATGGGGTTGCTGCCGGCGAACTGCTTGATCGCCGCCTGCACGGCGGCCGGGACATCCGCAATGGTCAATTCCTTCTCCGACTTCGCTTTTTCGTCGGCCGACGCGCTGGTGGCGAGTCCGGCGACAAGGGCAAGAGCTGCGATTCCTGAAACGATGAACTTGATCTGCATACGTAACGACCTCCAGTTGGAATAGCTGAGTTTCGCAGTCGAATTTCTTCGGGAACTGCGAGTTGGCACTCTGGCCAACCATGGCATCCTGCCATAGACGAGATTACCAGAATGTTACGGATGAAAAAGTCTTGTCTTGCGGCGGTTACTTCGCGGAGACACCCTTCGTCCTGCCCTGTTTTGTCTTCTCCTGACACTCCGCATACAGGGCGTCGTAGACGATGAACTCACGCTGGAGGATTTCGTGATCGCTCAATCCCAGCGCGCTGAATCCATGGGCCACCCAGCGCAGCCCTTCACCGGCAGGATGCGGGTTTGACGGATGCGAATCCGCGGCGCGCACGATCTCGCCGAGCAATTGCAACGCCGGATCGCCAAGCTCGTATTTTTTAAGAATCGAGTTGAACGACACATCTTCGCCATGGTGACCCAGTTCGACATTTGTCACGTCGTACGGAATCGCCCCGAGCCGCCCGGCTTCGTTCATCACCTTGTCGGCTGGCACAAAGATGAATTCAGCCTGCGGGTCAACGAACTTTTTGATAAGCCATGGACAAGCCACGCGATCGACCTTCACTTTCTCACGGGTGATCCATTTCATGGGCGCTCCTGGGTTTGCAGTGCCGCTTTGATACCCTTGGCCAGAAATTCGGCCGGGCCTCGTCCCCAGTAATGCAGGAAGAGAATTCGCGGCGCTTCATGCGTCATATGTTGGTGGATGGCGACGATATTGATGCCGGTGGCGCGCAGAGTCTTCAGGACAGGCTGCAGTTCATCCTCTTGCACGGCGAAATCGCCATCGACCACGGCGTTGTCGTCCGCGCCTGCGAACGCGGCCCAGGTGTTCACCCCGATTTCTTTGCCGATTTCCGTGCCGTGCATCGTGGCTTTGCGACCGATCACCACCTTGAACATCCCTTTGTTCTCCTGCCCTTTGACGCCAAGGATCTGCTCGATGTTCTTTGCGGTAATGGAATTCGTGACTGGAATCGGAGGGCCAAAATGCGTTGCGGGCGTCGGATTCGCGGCGCGAACGTCTTTCACCGTGTCAAAGCAGCGCCGCACGCCGACAGCCAGGTTGCTGACACTGCCTTCGCCGCCAACGTGCATGAAGTAGACTTTCGGCTCGTCGTAGAAGAAGTGATTGTGCAAGGCGGTCACCGCCAATCCACTGTTCAGCGCCGCGCTCATGACGGGATTCACTTCGTCCTGGAACAGCACCAGGTCCCCCATGACCATCGCGCTACCGTCGCGCGCCTCGGTGAACGCGGCCCAGGGTGTCAGGCCCATGAACGGGGGCATCGGCCAGCCGTCCACCGTCACTTTCACATCGGTCCGCGGCTGCGAGACCTTGAAGACGCCTTCCTTTTCGTTCCATAAACCCTTCCAACCCGTGACCCGTTCCACCGTTCCGGTATCGAGCGCACCGAAGACCGTTGTCGTCAGCGCAACACACATCAGACTAATTGCCGGTCGTTTCATAGACGCGAACCTCCGCTGGTTGATTGCCGCGATGCGGCACGGCGAGATAGAGCCGATTCAATTCGGGCACAAAGAGCGACGTACGGGCGCCACTGGCAGTCGGGATTTTGCCAGTCAAACTGTAGGGAAGCAGAGCATTGCAGTCGAGTACGTCAATGAACCCTGCTCCGCACGAAATGTAGACACGACTTCTCTTCCGGTCGTAAAAAACATCGTCCGTATCGCCATCAATCGCCACGACCGCGACATCTTTGCCCGAATCGGAGTCCAGTACAAGGAGCGCGGCTGACTGGCGACAACCGACGAACAGCCGACGATTCTCCTCGTCCAGCGCCATCGGAAAGTTTTTCTTCGCCTCGGAAAGTTTCCACGTGGCTACGACGACGCGCTTCTCGCGATCCACGACAGCCGCTTGCTCGGCTGTGGGGACATTGGCGAAAACTCGATTCCCGTTCTGCTCCAATTGAAACGATTCCGGATGGCCGGCGAGCTTGATGTCGCCGACGCGCTTCGCTGTCGTGGCATCAATGATCGCGAGCGCCCCGCTGCCGTATCCAACGTACACACGTTTGGCCGCAGCGTCGTAGCGAACGTTGTCCGCCTCGTCGAGGTCGCGCAGCGTGGTGACGAGATCGAACGATTTGGCGTCGTACACCTTGACCGCGCCATCGCCGCCGCACGCGACATAGCATTGATTCGCTCCAGGAACATACGCGACCCCCTGCGGCTCATGCAGTTCGCTGATACTACGGATGCGTTTGCCGTCGCGCAGATCAATCACTTCGAGTGAATTGTTTCCCAGCGCGGCGACGAACAGCCGTTGCCCCGCAACGTCCACTGCCATGTGGTCGATCCGGCCCTCGACCCCGACAAGCGGAACCGTTTTTATGAGGCGGAGTCCAACAGGCTCGGTTGCGCGAGAGGTGAGTGTACCTGCGCTTGCTAGGACAAGCGCAGTTGCGCAAGCTCTCACGAAGTAGATTCTGGTATTCACGTACTGGCTTCCAATTCTCATCAACTACTGGCGAGTCGGCGGGTAAGCCGATCGGGCCCCGCCGGCCTGTAGCCCTCCAATGGCTCGACGCAGTCCATATTCTGCCTTGTTGTATTCCGCGACGGTGTTCAGGTAATCCGTGCGGGCGCGGGTGAGGTCCTGTTGGGCCTGGATGACTTCGAGCACCGCGCCGACGCCGAACTGCTTGCGTTCGAGTGTTAGACGCAAAGCCTCGGAGGCGGTGGAAAGGTTTTGTTTTGTCGTGCCAAGCTGGTCGAGCAACGATTGCACGCGAGCGTGGCTTTCGACCACTTGCCGCTTGATTTCGTCCCCCACTTTCTCTCCCCCAAGCCGGACGGTTTCCAAGCGAGCTTCGCTCGCATGAATACGGCCAGCATCAAACAAGCCGCCAGGCCCGATTCGCCAGCCAAGACCGACGAAGTAATCTTCGGATTCGCCGAAATTGCCGGTACTGTCATTTTTGCCGCCGCCGAGTCCGCCGGCAAACGCCTGTGCTTCGAGCGAGGGGATGAGCGGCCCATAAACCGCGCCGTTCTTAGTATCACGCGCGGCCGATACCAAGGCTTGGGTCCGCTTCAGTTCGGGCCGTGAACTGAGCGCCTGCGGCATTAATGTATCCACTGATGCGTTGGTATCAACCAATGTTAGCGGCACAAGGTCGGCGACTTGGGGAACCAGTTCCACGCTGGGGTCCAGATGCAGGACTTGCGCGAGATCCGCCGCCGCCACTCGTTGTTGTTCCAGCGTCTGTCGCAAGGCGATTTGATACCGTTCGGTCTGCACTTGGACGCGTAATTCATCGCCTTTGAAGGCGATCCCGGCGGCTACCGCCTCGTGCAGCTGGTCCTGGTAATTTTGCGAAATGCGAAGCGACTCATTGACCACGTCCAGTAATGCCCTGGCTTTGGCGAGGTCGAAATACCCCTGCGCCGCCGCGAGCGTGGAGTCTTGTCGTTGTGATTCCAGAGCGTGATTCGCGGCAGTGATCAGTTGTTTGGCGGCGAGCGACTTGTAAATCGCGTCGCCGAGGTCCACTTGCGCCGTTAACGCCCCGCCGACAGTGTAGGACTGTTTATTGACCTCCATCATCGTGCCATCGACCGCTTGAATCTCATTTTCGTGCCGACGAAACGAAGCCCCGGGGGAAATCCAAGGAAAAAACTGCTCCATGGCGCTCTCATGGTTGGCTTTGGCCTCCTTAAGTTGTTCACGCGCTATCTGAACATCGAGATTCTGCGCGTTTGCCAGCCGCAGAGTCGTGGGCAAGTCGATAACTACGACGTTCGTGCTGGTGCTGCTGGATGAAGGTGAAACTTGCTCCTGCGCCGCAATTACTAGTGGCACCAGGCACACAAACGCAGACAACGAGATTACCTGCCCACGGAAATACCGAAGGCTCATTTACCCTCCGAGATCGTGACCGCTTGGCCGTCGCTCAATTGCTGTTTGCCGACGAGGATGACCGGTTGGTCTAGTTTCGTTCCACCGACGATTTCAACATTCGTACCGTCATTGAAACCGGTTTGAACGCGCACTTTCTTCGCTTTGTTGTCAGTCACCATAAAAACAAACGCGCCGGCTCTCTCCACGACCAATGCGTCGACGGGAACCAACAGCGCGTCTTCCTTTTGCTCAATGCCAATTCTCACGATGGCATACATACCGGGCCGAAGTTCCAATTTGGGATTTGGCAATTCGATTTCAGCCAGCATGGTTTTGCTGGCCTCGTCGAGCGCGTAGGAGAACCGCGTGATATTGCCGTCAAAACTGCGACCGGTCAGACCCTCGACGCTTACTTTGACCGGTTGGCCACTGATAACAAGTGACGATTCCAGTTCCGGAACGGCAACCTGCACGCGGACGGTATTGAAATCCGCCAGAGTGACGATAGCGGCATTCTGCGCGGCACTGCCGGATGTCGCCGCTGGAATGAACGCGCCGGGATCAACCATACGTTTGGTAATCACTCCTGAGAAAGGCGCGACGATTTTGGCATAGTTTAGTAGTGTTTCCGTGCGTTCGAGATTCGCCTTGGCGATGTCGAAGTTGCCTTTGGCGTCGTCCACTGACTGCGGCGTCACCAGGTCCGGCGCCTTCTTTTGCGATTCGCCCAGGCGTTTGTAATTGCTTTCCGCCACTTCCACCTCAGCCTGGTAACGGGAGCGATCAGCCAACAACTCAGGAACTTCAATCTCTGCCAGTGACGCCCCTTCTTTGACCTGGTCACCTTTATCCACCATAATTGTTTTCAAATAGCCGGCGACTTTGGCGTAAAGCGTGGCCTGCTGATATGCCTTAATTTCCCCCGGTAATGTGATATTGCGCGTAATTGCGCCGCGCTTTGGTTTAACCAACTGTACGGCCAATGGGGGCGATGAAGGCTTGAGCGCTTCCGCAGATGAACGCTTGCAGCCGCAAAGCGCTTCTGCCGCAAGGAGTGCCGACAATCCAAAGGCGTAGTGTTTCATAATCTTACCTTTCTATGATCCAGTTTTCGGCTGCGGATTCGGGGTGGCAATATTGCTGCCACTCGGATCATCCGGGTCAAGCGATGCCGAACGCCGATGAGCGCGTCCTTGAATGAGGGCGAATACTGAAGGCAAGATCACTGTTCTCAAAGCGGACGCCGAGTGGGAGGTGCTCGCCGTCAA
>JBGOTY010000122.1:0-9188 GCA_041476745.1 Verrucomicrobiia bacterium
GACAACTTTAGGATCTTCGTGCACAACGCGAGCAGCAGGATGAAGAATCTCTTGGATTCGAGAGACCAATTCCTGCACAGTCTGGAATCGACTGTCTATGTTGGGCGAAAATCCTTTGTCGAGGAGCACCTCGAGCTGTCTAACAGAAGGGATTTCACCCAGCTTTTCGCGAAGCGAACTACCTTGCCTTCGATGAGGAGGACGACCGTCAGGGCCTACCAAGTCAACGGGTGGTTTGCCCGTGATGCAGTAGTAAAGAACCGCACAGGCCCCAGTAAGCTCAGAACGAGCATCGCGGCGATTGCCACCTGGTACCCGCCGCTCGGAGAGACTCAGAAACTTATTGTCCAACGTTTCCGAAGCGTGTGTTACGTCATCGTCCTCCTTAGCGTTGAAGGACAAGCCATAGTCCACAATGACCATGTCGTTGCTTTCAAGATTCCGCACGATCAAATTGTCAGGCTTTAAGCCGCGGTGTATTACATCCTCTTTCAACGCTTTCTCGATCGTCATACAAAGATCAAGCGTAACACCGATGGCCCGTTCTAAACCCAATCCCTGAGTGCGGCGTAAGAGATCAGAGAGCTTTTCGCCCTTTATCAACTCCATCACGAAATACAATGGTACATTCTTGTCTTCGAACTGCTCAGTGTTTCCATCCAGAACTTGAGGAACTTTGCAGCCAGCAACGTGCAATGTCTTAAGGCTGGAAACTTCACGGAACATGCGTCTGCGAGCTTCCTCTTTATCTTGGTGCTTGAGAATCTTCAAAACCGCTTCCTGACAGGTGTCCTCGGCAGAAACGATGAAAGTAGTCCCTTGCCCGCCGCCGCCAAACTCACTGCGGACTTTCCATTTTTCGTCCCACGGCCCTGTCATATTTATCCTGACTGAACCCTCATTATATCAGAATTATGAGCGCTTACGAGGTTACAGTAGGATCGTAAGAGGTCCTTCGATAAGCTCAGGGCGACTGTCTCCTAGTAGCGCACGAATCAAAACCCTCTCGCCTTCGCCAACTTCTTATCAATCTCTGGCGTTTGACTCAGCTCACTACCGCTCGCTTCGCCCTTCGGGCAGCGAAACAACGCGCTGTCGTCTCGCCCCGACTCCGTTCGGGGCTCGGCTTCGCCTGCGTCAAAAACCGCGTGCTTTCGCGAGCTTTTTATCAATGTCAGCGGTTTTTGATTGTTCCTTCAACCAGAACTCGGGCTTGGCGAGGGCGCGCAATTCGTCGATCTCTTTCCCCTGTTGCTCGACCCAGGTGTAGTACTTCTGGTTGTGCCAGCGCTGGCGGTGGAACTTCGTGCCTTCCTGCACCCAGTCGCTCACGTCGGCTTTGCGGAAGATGTCCAACCGCTTTTGCGCTTCCTCCTTCGTCATTTTGCCGACGGTCTTGTTGAGGCGCGCGATGACGGACGGATAACGGTCAAAACCGTCAGTGGCGATGGTGACGACGTTCTGGTCCTTCTTAAGTTTCAAGACCTTCGCGGTTTTGATCGCGCCGAGGATGTTGCAGATGGAGCTGATACCGAATGTGTCCACGAACGCCTTTGCCACTTCCGCCCTCACGCCGGCGGCGATCAGCACGTCCGTTCCCTCCTGCAATAGCTGCAGGCCCTTCAAGCATTGTTCGTCGTCGATGCAGATGAGCCAGTCCATGTTCAGCACGTTGTGAATCCAGGTGACGTGTTTGTCGCCGATGCCTTCGATGGCGTGCGCGCCGAAGCCCGCATTGTACAATGTCGGACACTGGACCGGTTCAAGGCCAATAATCTTGCAATCGGAAAACTGTTGCTTCAGGTAATCGCCCGCCGCAATCGTGCCCGCCGAGCCCATCGCGGAGACAAACGCGGCGACCTTGCCATTGCCGGTCCACTTGACGACTTCCTGGGCCGCGTGGCCGGTCACGTCGTAGTGGAACCGATAATTCCCGAACTCGGCGAATTGGTTGAGGATCTTGTTTTTCGTGTCACGCCTGAGTTCATGGACCTTGTCGTAGATTTCTTTGACATTGCTCTCACTGCCCGGCGTCTTGATGACCTGCGCGCCGTACGATTCGATTTTCTCGAAGCGCTCGGCGCTCATCTCGGCCGGAAGCACGATCAGCGACTCGTAATTCATGCGCGGCCCGACCCACGCGCCGCCGATGCCGTAGTTGCCGGTCGACGGAAAAACCAGGCGGTCGCGCCCGGGCTGGAGTTCGCCCACGAGTTGCTTCTCGATGAGGCAACTGTACGCCGGGCCGACCTTGTGCGCGCCCGTCGGGAAAAAGCGCGCGATCATCACGACGATATTGGCGTCGAGCCCCGTCAACTCGCGCGGCAGCACGACGTGCGGAATGCTCAGGTCGTCTTGCTTCCATGTAATGTTGAACAAATTCAGCGGATGCAGCGGGTCCTTCTTCTTCAGCGCCAAAGCCTGCTTGCGCACCTCCGGTTTGATCCGCGACGGATCACGCATCTCGGCAAACGTCGGCCCATAAACAAACTCGGTTTTCATGTTTTCTCCAAATGTCGGTCCAGCCAGTGTCCTAATTTGAATCCAGAGAGTCAATGCTTCTGAACGCTTGCCCGCCGCGCCGGAGGTTGGCATACTGCGCCGCCATGACCTCACACAAGGATTTCGCGATACCCATCGAGAATCTCGATCGCCTGATCTACGAGATTCGAGGTCAAAAAGTCATGCTCGATCAAGATCTCGCAGAGTTGTACGGCGCAACAACCAAAGCTTTCAATCAGGCGGTCAAACGCAATGTCGACCGTTTCCCGGAGGATTTTGCGTTTCAGCTTACCCATCAAGAGGTTGCATCTTTGAGGTCACAATCTGTGACCTCAAAGGGGAGAGGCGGACGACGCTACCTGCCATACGCTTTCACCGAGCACGGCGCAATCATGGCGGCCAACGTCCTCAATAGCCCGCGCGCCGCACAGATGAGCGTGTTTGTCGTGCGGGCGTTCGTCAAGATGCGCGCGGTGCTGTCCGACAGCCGCGAACTGGCCCGCAAGCTCGCCGCGTTGGAAAAGGAACTTAAAGACCGTCTTAATGTGCACGAGGCTGCCATCGTCACGATCCTCCAGCGTGTCATGGCTATTATCGATCCGCCCACCCTGCCGGAACCGCCTCCCAAAAAGGGAATCGGCTTTCAAGTGAAAGAACGCAGCCGTCGCTATCGCGCCTAGCCTGCGTCCAAACAAATCCACAAACTTAAAATTCAAAACGTCGGCCCTCGCAAATCGATTTCACCGTCCGGCCACGGCGTCTTCCCGATCACTTTCACCATCGCGCTGCTGATTGACTGCGTGACCCATTTGTTGCGTTCGGGTACGAAACGCCGGATCAGATTCTCGACTGGCACGTACCCGCTTGACTTGTACACGGCCCAATCGCCAAACAGAAAACCGAACGGCACACCCCGCGCCGCCAACCACTCGTGTCCTTCCGCCAACAAGCGTCTCACCAATCCTTGGCCGCGGAAGTCCGGATGCACCGCCATTTCCGCCACGCCGCCAATGCGCTGGTCACCGGCCGTCGTTCCGACGACCTTGTCGTGAAACGCGACGTGGGCGATTACCCGCCCGGGTTCACGAATGAGCCACCGATGCTGCGGCATCTCATGGTAGAAGCGTTGGGTTTTAAAACGTTCGTTGTGCGGCCCAGTAAAGCACGCGGACAAGAGCGCGCGCAACTGTTCGTCCAGCGCCGCATCCACCTGGCTGTCGGGGACGTAGTCAATCGGTCGTGCCGCTAACCCCGATTCAATGCCGGCCATCATTCAAACAAATCCACAAACTTAAACTGGTTCACATCCACCAGCCCGCGGTCGGTGAGCTTCAACTCGGGAATCACCGAGAGCGCCATGAACGACAGCGCCATGAACGGCTCCGGGACGGCGCAGCCCAGTTCTTTCGTGGCGCGGTTGGCGGCGTCGAGTTCGTCCTTCACATCGGACAGCGGCTTGTTGCTCAACAAGCCCGCAATGGGCAGCGCCACCGAGCCGAGAATCTTGCCGTGGTTGGCGACGGCGAAGCCGCCTTGCATCTTTACAATATGTTCGACCGCGGCGCGCATATCGGCGTCGTTGGTGCCGACCACGTTGATATTGTGCGCGTCGTGGCCGACGCTGCTCGCGATGGCACCGGATTTCAGGCCAAAACCTTTCGTGAGACCGAGCCCGATGTTCCCTGTGCCGTGATGCCGCTCGATGACGGCGATCTTGAGGATGTCGCGCTCCGTGTCGGAAACGACGTGGCCGTTCTCGCGCTTCGGCTCCGCGAAAATCTGGCGCGTGATGATTTGATTCGGGATCAATTCCATGACCCGCGCGCGTCCGCTCTTCGCCGGAATTTGGAAGCTGGTATCGCCGAGCGGGCGGATGCGGACCGTGTTGCGCACGTCGATCATCGCGCTCATCGGTTTGTTGCCGAGCAGGTAACCTTTCTCCGCCACGAGATGACCGCGCTTGAAGACCCTCTCGACAGCACACGCCTTGAGGTCGGTGAGCAAGTTCAAGTCCGCAAACCACCCCGGCGCAATCGCGCCAACTTTCCGCAAGCCGAAGTAACGCGCGGCATTGATCGTCGCGAGCCGGATCGCGAGTGCGGGATCGAGCCCGGCCTTGATCGCCATGCGCACCATCGAATCGATGTGACCGCGATCCATCAGGTCGGCGGGCGTACGGTCGTCCGTGCAAAAGAAAAAGCGGTCGGCGTTCTCCGGTTTGATGAGCGGCAACAGCGCGAGCAGGTCGCGTGTCACGGAACCTTCGCGAACAGCGATGGACATGCCGAGCCGCATCTTTTCCCGCGCCTCGGCGACGGTCGTGCACTCATGATCGTTGCCGATGCCCGCGGCGACGTACGCGTTCAGATCCTTGCCGCTGAGCTGCGGCGCGTGGCCGTCAACCACTTTCCCGCCGACAACGCGCAGCTTCTCCAACACTTCCTCGGTGCGATGAATGACGCCGGGGTAATTCATCATCTCCGCCAGGCCCAGCACCCACGGACTGTCCAGATACGGGAGCAAATCGACCGCCTTCAATCGCGCGCCGCTCGTTTCGAGATCGGTCGCAGGCACGCACGACGGCAACATGACGTACACGCTGAGCGGCTGATACTTCGCCGTCTTCAGCACATACTCGATGCCTTCGGTGCCGAGGACATTCGCCAACTCATGCGGGTCGGCCATGATCGTGGTCGTGCCGTGCGGCATGACGGTCTTGGCGAATTCCCAGACCGTGACCATCGAGCTTTCGATGTGCATGTGGCCGTCGATAAAGCCGGGAGTGATGAACTTGCCGCGCGCATCGAGTTCGTTGGGGCCGCTATAGTCGCCGATGCCGGCGATAACCTCGCCGCAGATGGCAATATCGGCGGGGTAAATCTCGTTGCTGAGGACATTGACAATCTGGCCGCCCTTGATGACGAGGTCGGCAGGTTCTTCTCCGCGGGCAACTTTGATCAGTCGGGTCAGCTTCACGGTAAGTTTTGGGCAGCCCCTAATTTGGCTTTCTTGGCAACCCCTTTTGGGCTTCGGCCAGCATCTTTTGAATCTTCTCGCTTTGCTGTTTCACCCATTCGGAAAACGCGGAAAAATCCATCTCTCCGCCGCAAGCAGGGCAACGTCTGAATCCGCCGCGTGCAAAGTCGTCAACTAAGACATTGTACTCTTGTCGACAACGGAGACATTTACAGATTATCTTATCGCGGCTTTGGGACATTGAGACTATTTCTGCGCCTTGCTCGCTATAGCAGCCAAGTTTTGGCTAGACTACGGCAAAGGAAACCGTAAAGTCAATTGACAGAATCGACCCTATGGCGGACCTGCATCCATCTCCATTTTCCGATCTCGTCAAGCGGATGTTTCTCGAGCCCGAGAAGCAACAAACCATCTTCGATTTGCCGTTGCGCAAGATGTACGTGCCTGATCCCACGCTGGATACGAGCGTCAAATTCCACGGCAAGCTCGCGGCCACGCCCGTCGGTCCCGCGGCCGGCCCGCAAACGCAGATGGCGCAGAACATCGTGTTGAGCTGGCTCGGCGGGTCGCGCATCCTCGAACTGAAGACCGTGCAGATCAACGATCAGTTGGTCATCAATCGTCCGTGCATCGACATGACCAATGTCGGTTACAATATCGAGTTCTCGCAGGAATTGCGGTTGCAGGAATCCCTTCAAGAATACGTCGCGGGCATGATGCTCATCGAAATGCTCAAGGCGAGCAACCTGTTGGGGTTTCCACCCAGCGCGTTCGACAAGACAGCGACGATCTACGATTTCAGCCTCGGCTACGACCTGGCGGGAATTTCGAGCCAGCCGATCCGCGAATTCATCGCCAGCCTGCGCAACGCGAAGAAGCATATCGACAAATTGCGCCTGCAGATACCCGACCGCTGGAAGCAATTTCGCGACCTCCCCTACCCCGAGCAAATCTCCAACACCGTCACGCTCTCGACATTTCACAATTGCCCGCCGGACGAGATCGAGAAGATTTGCCACTTCCTGCTGACAGAAATCGGGATGGACGTCGTCGTGAAAATGAACCCGACGATGCTGGGTTTGGACGATTTGAACTATCTGCTGCACGACCGGCTCGGGTTCACGGATATCCAGGTCAATAAGAAGGCCATCGCGGCGGGGTTGAAGTTCGATGAAGGCATCGCGATGGTGCGCCGCCTGCAGGAAACCGGCAGAAAACTGGGGCTCGGTGTCGGCACGAAATTCAGCAACACGCTGGAAGTCATAAACCACAAGGATTTCTTCCCGAAGGATGAGATCATGTATCTCAGCGGCGCGCCGCTGCACGTGATCACGTTGCGGCTCGTCGAGCGCTGGCGGCAGAACTACGGCCCCGATTGCCCGATCAGTTTCTCGGCGGGCGTTGACAAACACAACTTCGCCAATTGCGTCGCGTGTGGCTTCGTCCCGATCACGACCTGCTCCGATCTGCTAAAGGTCGGCGGTTTTGGACGTCTCTTCGAGTACCTGAAGAACCTCGAACAAGAGATGAAGAAGCTCGGCGTCACCAATATCGATGACTTCATCCTGAAGCGCGAGGGCAATGAACCAGCGGCGTTGGAGTACGCGAAGGGTGTCGCTGGAAATCGTGATGCGGCGGTCAACTACGCCGGCTTCCTCAACATCGGCCCCATCGGGAGCCGCACTCTGGTTGACGAGCGCTATGCGTTTGGGAAGAACCAGTCGATCCCAAAACGAATCGACTCGAAGTTGTGGCTTTACGATTGCATCAATTGCGACAAGTGCATCCCGGTTTGCCCCAACGATTCCAACTTCTACTATGAAGTCGATCCGATCGAGATCGCGTTCACGAATTATTCATGGAATGACGGCCGCCTCCAACCGGCCGACAGCGGCACACTGAAGATCGATAAGAAACACCAGATCGCGAACTTCGCCGATTGGTGCAACGAGTGCGGCAACTGTGACACGTTCTGCCCGGAGTACGGCGGGCCATTCATCCAAAAGCCGAGCTTCTTTGCCGACCGCGCCGCCTGGCTCGATAACGCCGCCCGCGACGGGTTCTACATCGACAAGCGGAACGGGCTGACGGAAATCGTGGGCCGCATGGAGGGCAAAACGTATTCCCTGACGCTCGACAAGGTACGGTCGACCGCGCGGTATCGGGATGGCGTCGTGGAGGCGGATTTTGACCCTGAAACGCACAAAATTGTGAACGTGAAGTCGCTGGCAGGCCCCGTCGCCAGTCATCGGATCGACGTCAAAACCTATCATACCCTGCGCATTTTGCTCACGGGGATGCTCAATCCCAGCCGCGTTCACCAGGTGAACGTCGCGCACCTGTGAACACTGGCTGGATTTTCAGCACAGTACCTGCTATTTCTCGTCTACCGATGGGACACCATGAGGAAGATTGAAGGTAAAGTTGCCGTTGTCGGTCTCGGTTACGTCGGCTTGCCGCTGGCGGTTTCCTTCGCCAGGCACCTGACCGTTGTCGGGTTCGACATCAACTCTCGCCGCATCGAGGAACTCCAGAAAGGCGTCGATCGCACCGGCGAAACGCTGGGCGGCGACCTCAAGAATTCCAACCTCAGCTTCACCGCCGATCCCAAAGCGCTCCGTGAATGCCGCTATCTCATCGTCGCCGTGCCCACGCCTGTGGACAAGGCCAACGTCCCCGACCTGGAACCGGTCATCAGCGCCTCGCGCATCGTGGGCGAGAACCTGAGCAAAGGTTCCGTCGTCATTTTTGAAAGCACCGTCTATCCCGGCGTCACGGACGAAGTCTGCCTCCCCATTCTCGAGGAGAAATCGGGACTGAAACTCGGTGATTTCAAGATTGGTTACTCCCCCGAACGCATCAACCCTGGCGATCACGAGCACACGGTCGATAAGATCGTCAAGATCGTCAGCGGTTGCGACGCCGAGACGCTCGAAGAAGTCGGCGCGCTCTATTCGCTCGTCGCCAAAAGCGTTTACCACGCGCCCAGCATCGCGACTGCCGAGGCGGCGAAGGTCATCGAGAATATCCAGCGCGACTTGAACATTGCGCTCATGAACGAGCTTTCGCTCATCTTCGGGCATCTCGGCCTCAACACCGAGGAAGTCCTCGCGGCGGCGGGCACGAAATGGAATTTCCACAAGTACCACCCCGGCCTCGTCGGCGGACATTGCATTGGCGTCGATCCGTACTATCTCACCTATCGCGCTCAACAGTTCGGCTATCACCCGCAGGTGATTCTCGCGGGACGCCAAATCAACGATTCCATGCCGGTCCATGTGGGCGAAATGGTCATCAAGGGCATCGCCCACGTCGGCAAACCGATCAAAGGCGCCACGGTGGTGATCCTGGGTCTGACTTTCAAAGAGAACGTGCCAGACATCCGCAACAGTAAGGTGCACAACATCATCACCTACCTGCAGGGTTTTGGCGTGAAAGTGCTCGGCTGCGATCCGCTGCTCCCGGCCGACATCGTCCGCAAGTATTTCGGCATCGAGAACGTCGAGTTTGACAAAGTGCCGCAATGCGACTGCGTCCTTGTTGCCAACAAGCACAGTGCGTTCCGTTCCCTCACGCTCGATCAGCTAAAGGCTAAAATGTCCCCACCCGTGCTGATCGACATCAAGAACCTCTTCGACCGGCACGCTGCCGAGGCCGCCGGGTTCTACTTCAAGAGCCTGTAAAGGCACCCCCCACCTGCCACGGATTGC
>JBGOTY010000123.1:0-9120 GCA_041476745.1 Verrucomicrobiia bacterium
CAGCAGGACATCTTCAAGAGGTTCATGGAGCGCATGAAGGAGAAGACTAAACGCATCAAGCTGGGCGACCCGCGGAAGCGCGAGACGAAGATGGGGCCACTCGTCAGCGAAGAGCACCTCGAAAAAGTCACGAGCTACATTGAAGTTGGCAAGAAGGAGGCGAAACTTCTTGCGGGCGGCAACCGCCCGAAGAATTTCAAAAAGGGCTACTACATCGAGCCGACAATTTTTGAGACCGACAACACCACGCGCATCGCCCGCGAGGAGATTTTTGGCCCCGTGGTTGCCTGCATCCCCTTCAAAGACGAAGCCGACGCGTTGAAGATCGCCAACGAAACGCCTTACGGCCTTGCCGCCGCTGTGTGGTCGCGCGATATCTTCAAGTGCCTGCGGGTCGTGAAAAGCCTCCGTGCCGGCATCGTTTGGGTCAATACCATGCAGCCATGCTACGTCGAGTCCCCGTGGGGCGGCTACAAAGCCAGCGGCCAGGGCCGCGAGTTGTCACTGCATGGCATCGATGAATTTCTGGAGACGAAGCAAGTTCACATCAATCTGAGCGAAACGCCGATTGGGTGGTATTGACTTGCCTTCTTTTTCTGCCAGCCTAAAGGGTGTGTGAAATGCAAACAGTCTCACTCAAGACATCAATCCCCGGCCCGAAGAGCCAAGCGTTACTGGCGCGGCGGAAGGCGGCGGTGCCGCAGGGGCCGTTTAATATTGCGCCGATATTCGTGGAACGCGGCGAGGGTGCGACGGTCATTGATGTTGATGGAAACGTATTTCTGGATTTCTCGGGCGGGCTTGGGTCGCTCAACGCGGGACACGCCAACGCGAAAGTTGTGGAGGCGGTGATAGCGCAGGCGCGGAAGTACCTGCACACCTGTTTCCACATCGCACAGTACGAGCCGTACGTCGCCCTGGCGGAGAAACTGAACGCGATCACGCCCGGCAAGTTTGCGAAGAAGACACTGCTCCTTAACAGCGGCGCGGAAGCCGTCGAGAATGCAGTAAAGATTGCACGGTATTACACGAAACGAGCGGCCGTGATCGCTTTTGAGCATGGGTTCGCCGGGCGCACACTCCTGACAATGACGCTCACCAGCAAAGTGATGCCGTACAAGTTTGGGTTTGGACCATTTGCGCCCGAAGTGTATCGGCTACCGTACCCGTACGCCTATCGCAGCGAACTCGATGAAAACGGCATGATCGAGCAGATGCACGAGTTCTTCCACACGCACGTCGATCCGAAGCAGGTCGCTTGCGTGGTCATGGAATTGATCCTGGGTGAAGGTGGTTTCGTTGTGGCGCCGAAGGCTTACGTGCACGCGCTGGCGAAGTTTTGTAAGGAGAACGGTATCTTGTTCATCGCTGACGAAATCCAGACCGGCTTCGCGCGCACGGGCCGGATGTTCGCGGCGGAACATTACGATTTCGAGCCGGACTTGATTACCATGGCAAAATCGCTGGCGGGTGGCATGCCGCTGTCGGCGGTGACGGGTCGAGCAGAGATCATGGACAGCGTGCACGTTGGCGGTCTGGGCGGCACGTACGGGGGCAATCCCGTGGCCTGCGCGGCGGCGCTGGCGACGATCGACGAGATCGAGCGGATGAACCTACCCGCGCGCGCGGAGAAGATTGGCGAGAAGCTGCGGGGCCGCGCATTGAGTTGGCAGAAAAAGCATCCCCTGATCGGCGACGTGCGCGGTTTGGGCGCGATGGTGGCGATGGAGTTCGTCAAGGATCGCCAGACCAGGGAGCCGGCCAAGGAATTCACCGTGAAATTGGTACAGCGTTGCGTCGAGAACGGCGTGATCCTCATTTACGCCGGCACCCACAGCAACGTCCTGCGCTATCTCGTCCCGCTCATCATCACTGATGAACAGCTTGATGAAGGGCTGGAGGTGATTGAGAAGCAGTTGTTTGTGGTGTAGTCAAGTTGACGCGAACTGGGAAAATGGCGGTGGAGGAGGCTGCGAGATTCGCATGAGGGATTTGAGCGGGACTTGGTTGCAAGAGAGAGATGCTTCGCTTCGCTCAGCATGACAAACGTGGCGGGGTGACGGTTTTTCACCTGATTTGTCACCCTGAGCGGTAGCGAAGGGTCTCACAAGGGCAGGTAATGCATACTCGCGAATATTACGTTTACATCGTGACCAACAAGTCGTGGACACTTTACACGGGAGTGACGAACAATCTTTCGCGTCGGGTGTGGGAGCATAAGCACAAATCAACAAAAGGCTTCACCAGCCGGTATCGGATCGAGAAGCTGGTTTATTTCGAGACGTTTGGTGATATTCGCGACGCAATCGCGCGTGAAAAACAGATTAAGGGGTGGACGCGTGCGAGGAAAATGGCGCTTATAGAAGCTGCGAACCCGACGTGGAAGGATTTGAGTGAACGCTGGTTCCAAGAGGGAGATGCTTCGCTTCGCTCAGCATGACAAAGAGAATTGATCGCAGTTTTGTAGTCCTCGGTGGTGTAGGCGCGATTGGGCGGGTGGTGGTGCGTGATTTGTTTGAGTCGCATCCGCGAAACCGCATTCTGATTGCAGAGTACAACAAACCGGGTGCACGCGCGTATGCACGTTCGTTTCACGGGCGTCGCGTTAGTGCGGCATTTGCCGATGCCGCCCAGTTCAAGCAACTTGCAAAGCTCTTTCAGGGCCACACGGTCGTCATCAACTGCACCCAGCACGACTTCAATCTAAAGGTCATGCAGGCGGCGCTGGCAGCGAGAGTCCACTATGTTGACCTGGGAGGATTGTTCCACTGGACGCGCCGGCAATTGAAACTTGACCGGCAATTCAAACGCGTGGGACTGACTGCAATACTCGGCGCAGGCTGCTCTCCGGGCATCACCAATGTGATGACACGCGCGGCTGCCGACCGGTTCGACCGCTTCACGTCCGTGCGGATTCGCGTTGGCGCGAGGGATTTGAACGCCAAGCCCGCTGATTTCTTTTTCCCGTATTCGGCGCAGACGATTGTGGAGGAACTGACTCTCAGGCCGTGGGTGTTCGCGCGTGGAAGATTTCACGGGGTGAAGCCTCGCACGGGTTGGGAGCGAGTCGATTTTTCGAGGCCGGTCGGTGCGCAGTGGGTGGTGCTGACGCGACATAGCGAGATCGCGACGATTCCGGTAACATTTCGGACGAAGGGTTTGCGAGAATGCGACTTCAAAGTGGGTTTTCATCGCAAGTTTGTGCGTGAAGTGAGCAGGCGACTGAAAGCGGGCTGGACGGTCCGGGATTTCGCGAAGCTACCGGCACCGCGGGGCAAACCAAACGATTATGAGGCGTCCCGCGTGATTGTTCGCGGGGGCAAGAAAACAGTCACGATGGATTGCCACGCGAAAGCGAATCGGCGCTGGCACGCCAGCGCGGGCGACATCGACACGGGTTGCCCGCCGTCGATCATCGCGCAGATGATCGCGACGGGTTTGATTGCGCAGCGCGGAGTGCTGCCACCGGAGGTGGCGGTGCCTGTTGAGCCATTCTTCCGGGAACTACGCAAGCGCGGGATGAAGATCGTCGTGAAGGAGAGCAAAACATGAAAATGTGCGTGGGCGGCCAGTGGGTCGAGACGAGCGAAAAGATTGAAGTGCTGAATCCGTACGACAATACGGTTATCGACACAGTCCCGCACGCCCGTGCCGGGGACATTGAAACGGCGCTCACGGCGGCGGTACGCGGGGCGAAGATCATGGCGAAACTCACGGCGTGGGAGCGCCATCAGATTCTGAAGAAGACGGCCGAGAAGCTCGAAACCCGCGCGGAGGAATTTGCGCGCACCATCACGCTGGAGGAAGGGAAGACCATTACCGAGGGGCGATTCGAGGTGAGCCGCGCGATGGAAACATTGACGTTGTCAGCCGAGGAGGCGCGACGAATTCACGGGGAAACGGTGCCGTTGGATGCCTCGCCGGGCGGGGCGGGCAAGATGGGTTTTACGTTGCGGGTGCCGTGTGGCGTGGTGGTGGCGATCAGCCCGTTCAACTTTCCGCTGAATCTCGTGGTGCATAAAGTGGGACCGGCGATTGCGGCGGGCAACGCGGTGATCATCAAGCCGCCTTCAAACACGCCGCTTTCGGCGCTCAAGCTGACGGGATTGCTCTTGGAATGCGGGCTGCCACCCGAAGCGATCTCGTGTTTGACGGGGCCCGGCGGTGAACTAGGCGATGCGCTCTGCCGTGACCAACGGGTGCGCAAAATCTCGTTCACAGGCAGCGTGCCCGTTGGGGAACGGATCTGCCGTCACGCCGGCATCAAGAAAGTGACGATGGAACTTGGAAGCAATTCACCGATCATCGTGATGCCCGATGCGGACTTGGAAAAGGTGGCGGAGGCGGTAGCGGCGACCGGTTATTCGAATGCGGGACAGGTCTGCATTTCAACCCAGCGTGTGATTGCGCAGGAAGCGATCTACGAAGATGTGTTGGCTGCGGCGAAGTCGAAAGTCGAGGCACTAACCACGGGCAACCCGCTGGACGAGAAGACGAAGGTGGGGCCGATGATTCGCGAACAGGAGGCGGTTCGCGTCGAGCAATGGGTGCAGGAGGCCGTGAAGGGTGGGGGACGCGTGGTCACGGGAGGCGTTCGGCGCGGAGCGATTTACACACCGACGATCGTCGCTGACGTGAAGCCCGAGATGCGGATTTCCTGTGAGGAACTATTTGGTCCGGCCGTTGGCTTTACGCCGTTCCACGATATCCATGAGGCGCTCACACTCGCCAACGACAGCCGCTTTGGCCTTGCTGCGGGGGTGTTCACGGAGAGCCTCGACACCGCGATGAAGTTTGCCCGCGAGCTGGAAACAGGCAACATCCATATCAATTGGGGACCGCAGTGGCGCGCGGACCTGATGCCCTATGGCGGCCTGAAAAATAGTGGCTTTGGGAAGGAGGGGCCGCGGTACGCGGTCGAAGAAATGACCGAGCTGAAAATGGTGGTTTTTCACCTGAAAGATTGAGATGTTGACCTTGTTTTGAAGTCTGTGCTACAAGTTCGGCGAAGTTTAGGAGGATGACAGGAAAGGCCAGGTACCGGTCACATCATGCGAACGGTGACACAGCCACGGTCGGGAGGCGCGTCAGTTGTGGACACGCAGCTACAGAATCATAATATCAGAGTCGAACGGAAGCATTTCACGTTTGACCTGAGAGAGAACCCGCGGGGCCGTTTCTTGAGGATCATCGAGGAGGTTAATGGTCGCCGTGACGCCATCATCATCCCCCTGACGGGACTCGAAGATTTCCGCGATCAACTGGACGAGATCATCAAGTTCAGTAAGACTCTCACGCCACAGACTTAGACATCCGGCGCTTGCAGTGGACGGCGGTCGGGCAACCGCAGCGCCACTCACCGGTCAGGATCTCTCGAAGTCTCGCTACTGCTTACTGTGCGCACTAATCCGGCCAATGGCTTCCCGCGCCTGCTCCCGCACAGCAGACTCGGGATCCATGAGGAAGAGGGCGAGCGCATTCGTGCCCTCGGCAAGACCGCATTCGCCGAGTGCTTCCGCGGCGCGGCGTCGGACCTCGGCGTCGTTATTCTTGACAGCATTGGCTAGTGGCGCCAGCGCGGCCGGGTCATGAAGCCTGGCCAACGCAACCGCGATCCCCAATTGCTCCCTTGGTCCTGCCGATGCGAGTGCACGCAGGAGCCAAGGACGAGAAGATGTCGTGGCCAGATCGTGGAGGGCGACCGTGGCGCTGTAGCGCACGTAGCCGTCAGGGTCCGGCAGCAGTTGAACCAACCAACCGACGGCCCGCGCGTCACCAATCTTGCCGAGGGCGATGGCGGCCTCGGCGCGCACGAACCAATTGTCGTCGGACAGCAATCGAAATAGCGGCTTGAGCGCCGTGGGGTTGCCGAGTTGCCCCAGGGCGCGGGCGCAATCGCGCCGCACCTCGGGATCGGAGTCTTCCAAGGCGCGGACAATCTCACGGAAGTCGCCAGCGTTGGGCTGGCCGGCAACGAGCTTGGCCGCGTTCACACGGACGATGCGGTCGCGATGACGAAGCAACTCGGCAGTGAGTGACTTTCCAGGAGGGACTTGCTGCAACGCGATCACTGCCAAATCGGGCTTCTCGGCGCGGAGCAGCACCACCACACGCATGCGCAAGAGGGCCGCCGAGTCGGGATGTTCCCGGAGATAGGCCTCGACTGTGTCCGCGGCGGCATGGACGCGGCCTTCGTCCAGTAGCTTATTGGCCTGGCTGAGGGCAGCCTGCTCAGGACTTCGCGCACAGCCGGCGAACAAGAGAACGGTCATCAATAGGGCGATGCGTAGCATGATGAGTAAACTGACAGACTGATCCCAATGCAGGTGCTTGCCACAGACCTGACGCTCCGCATCTTTAACTCTAGCGGAGAAGTGGTCAAGAGGGAACTACGACGGCAATCAAGGGGCTTCGGGGTTGACACCCTTTCGGGTGGCCCGTAGAGTAAGAATACTATGCTGGGGTCGACATTGAGCGCTGGTGCTTCACTCACGGCACATTCTAACGGCAATCTTCTGGAATTGTTGGAACCGATTGCGCTAGAATTGCCTCGGGTGGAAGTCGCACTGGCGAACCAAGTCAGCGGATTTGATCCGCGCCTTGGTGAGCAGATTCACTACATCTTGGGAGGCGCGGGCAAGCGTCTTCGCCCAAGCTTGGCGCTTCTGGCAGGGGGGACGACGGGGGGGGTTACCGAACAACACATTACCCTTGCGGTAATCGTGGAACTCATCCATGTCGCCACTTTGGTGCACGATGACGTTTTGGACGAAGCGGACATCAGACATCGGCTTCCAACATCTAACTCACGCTGGGGCAATGAGATAAGCGTTTTGCTTGGGGACTGCTTGTTTGCCCACGCGCTGCGGCTTGCTGCAAGTTACCCAACCACAGAGGTTTGCCGCAGGATCAGTGAGGCGACTAATACCGTTTGTTCGGGCGAAATTGTTCAGACTCAACGCCGTTTCGACCTTGATTTGACCCTCGAACAGTATCTTGACATCATAAACATGAAGACTGGAGCCCTTTTCGCAGTCAGTTGCGAACTGGGCGCCTCTTTGAACGGTGCGCCTCCCAACATCGTCAAACGTATGAATGAATTTGGGACCAATCTGGGGATCGCGTACCAGATTTATGATGATTGCGTGGATATTTTTGGCCAGGAGCGACTGGCAGGGAAATCGCTAGGAACCGACATGAAGAAGGGAAAACTAACTCTCCCATTTCTGTTGCTGTTGCAGCACGTCGGGTCCGAGAGTCGTCAGGAGCTGGGCGCGATGATTCTTCGCAATGGCCAGCAAGAGCAACAGCATTTGCTCCGGCTCGTGCTGGGCAACGGCGTCGTGGGGGAATCGCTTGCGGCGATCGACACCTACATCTCCCGCGCCCGGACCAATCTCTCGGCTCTACCACCCAACGTCTACACGAGGACATTGGCGGCCCTCACTGATTATCTTTCGGGACAAAGCCGGTCGCTCCTCAAGGAAACCGCCACCGCATAATTTATCGCCAGCTCCAGGGCACAAAGGACATTCGCTGTGATCGCAATGAAGCTAAAGGAAAAACTCGGGCTCGTCGGCGCCGGGCCGCGCCCGACGGGCGTGCCCGTGCCCGCTACGGAGTGCGAGATCGATTTGCGGCATGAAGAGGATGAGGCGCTTGTGCGACGCAGCCAGAAGGGCGAGAACGCCGCCTTCGACGTCCTGGTCGAGCGCTACAAGGAACGGCTCTACGCTACGGTCTATCACATGACGTCGAATCATGAGGATGCCAACGACCTCGTGCAGGATACGTTCATCAAAGCTTACAAGAGCGTCCAGAGTTTTCGCGGTCAATCGAGTTTCTACACGTGGGTCTATCGCATTGCCGTGAACCGCACGATCAATTTCGTCAAGCGCCGCAAGAACCGCAACCAGTACAGCCTCGACGATCTGGACAGTTCGATCCAGAGCGATCCGGATCTGGTGGAGATGCAGTCTCATGCCACGCCGCGGCGCGAGGTGGGCCTAAATGAGCTTCAGGAAAAATTGAACGAAGCGCTGCAAAAACTGTCTGAATCACATAGAGCGGTGGTGACTATGCACGACGTTCAGGGCATGACACATGCTGACATTGCGAAGGTAATGGGGTGCTCGGAAGGCACCGTGCGGTCGCGGCTTTTTTATGCGCGACAACAGTTGCAAGGATTGCTCAGCGAGTATTTGTAAACCGTCATGAATTGCCAAAAAGCACAACAATTATTCGATGATCTCACGCACGAGCGGCTCGCGCCGGCGGCGGCCGCGCAGGTGCGCCAGCACCTTGCCGATTGCACTGACTGCCGGGTGCTGGAGCAACGCACCGGCCGTCTGCAGCGGTTACTCGCGCTCAAGCGCTATGAGCGACCGGCACCGGAGTATTTCGACAATTTTCTTTCCGAGTTTCATGGGCGGTTGTTGACGGAAGCGCGACAAATCGGATGGTGGGAAAGGGTACTGGGGCGCGTGGATGATTTTCTGGCGGCCGAATCGATGCGCGTGTGGCGTTACAGTTTTACCAGTGCGCTGGGCGTGGCGGCGGTTGTCGGCCTGGCGTGGATGGGCCTGCGTCAGACGGGCGATCCCGCCGTTGCCGCGATGGACCAGACGACCGCAGCCAGTTCGTCTCTGGCCGTTACCGAGACAATGCTTCCCCCGCCGCATTCCACACCCCAAACGATCGCCGCTTCACTCCCCAACCTGTTGTCGGCGTCTTCGGCGGATTACCAGCCGGTATCAGTGGGCAGCGTGGTTCTGGTGTCGGCTCCGGCGCGCACGGATTCTTCGACACCGCGCTACGTGTTGGATCGCGTCCCGGTCACACCGGCAAGTTATGACGTACCGAGCGTCCATTTCTAGGCGGCGGATCACAGTTGGGGCCGTGTTCCTCGTTATCGCCAGTACAACAGCGGTCTTCGCGGCCGGGTTGCTGGAGACCATCGACCAGGAAGTCTCCGCGATTTATGAAAAGTCCAGGGACACCGTCGTTAAGGTTCACGCCCAGCGCCAACTCCAAATCGGCAATTTGCCCTTCAGTTCCTCGCAACGTGTGGGCACTGGGTTCTTCATCGACAAGGACGGCCACATCCTGACGGCGGCCACC
>JBGOTY010000124.1:0-9001 GCA_041476745.1 Verrucomicrobiia bacterium
ATGCCCCAATGCAATCCGAGGTCGGCGACCTTGAGCCCGAGGAAGGTCGTCACTGCCCCCCAGGCGATCATCTTCGTGATGTCGCCGTGCTTGTAGTGCGCCATCTCGTGCGCCATGACGACCTCAATCTCATCCTCTGCAAATTTGTCCAGCAGGGTGTCGCCGAGAATGATCCGCTTCGTGCTGCCGAGTCCGGCAAACGCCGCGTTGGCTTTCTTGGTCTTTTCGCTCATACCCATTCGGTAAACGCCGAGAACCTTTGCGCCAACCCGTTGCGCTAGCGCCGTAAGCTTGTTGCGGAGCGACTCATTTTCCAAGGGCTGTAGCTTGTAAAACAGCGGGAGGATCAGCACGGGAAAGAGGGCTGACATCACGATGCCAAAAATAAGGAAGCAAAGTCCCGCGCCCACCCACCACCAGTCTCCGGCGCGGCGCAGCATGAAGTACAGGATGTCCAGCAATGCGACACTCAGGAGCAAATTCAACCCGAGCGACTTCAGTTCATCGAGCGTCCACGCGCCGAGACTTTCGTTGGAGAGTCCGAATTTGTGTTCAAGATGATAGTCGCCAATGTAATTGAGTGGCAAGAATAGTAACTTGGTCGCGATGACGACCACCGCGCCGTAAATCGCGACGTGGATCCACGGGTTCGGTGAGATGGATTGCACCACATCGGCAAGTATGTCCGAACCTCTCCAATAGAGGAACGCGATCAACAACAGGATGGTGTACACCGTCTCGACAACGAAGAGAAGATTGTGGATCGTCTCGTAACGTTTGGCGCGTTGCTGTTGGCTGAGTTCGTCCATTTCGGCACTCGGCAAGCGCGACTAAAGATTGTCGATGCCGAGGATGCCAAGTAGACGCGCGAGATCGTCGTTTCCGTAATACTCGATCTCGATGCGGCCCTTTTTCTTGCCGTGATGAACGGTAACGTGGGTGCCGAGCTTCTGCTGCAGCCGCTCTTCGACCGCCAGCACGTGTGTCGATTTCGCCACGCCTCCCAATGTGCGGGCGCGGACTTTCGCTTCACCCTTGAGCTGTTCCACAAGTTGTTCCGTCTCACGCACCGTGAGATTGCGCTTCAACACGCGCTCGGCCACCAACCGCTGTTCCGCAGGATTGGCCAGCCCCAGAATCGCCTTGGCGTGGCCGACGCTGAGCCGGTTGTCGGCAATCCACGACTGCACTTCCCCCGGCAGACCGAGCAAGCGCATGGAGTTCGCCACCGCGGCGCGGCTGCGCCCCACTTTTTCGGCGATTTGTTCCTGAGTGAGTTTGAACTGCGTGGAAAGCTGTTCGTATGCGCGCGCTTCTTCAACCGCATTGAGATCTTCACGCTGCAGGTTCTCGATGAGCGCGATCTCAAGCGCTTCCTGGTCGTTCGCTTCGCGCACGATCGCGGGAATCGTTGTCAGCCCCGCTTCGCGCGCCGCGCGCCAGCGGCGTTCGCCCGCAATTAGTTCATAGCGGCGCGCGCCATCGGTCGCGCCCAACGGCCGCACCAGCAACGGTTGAATCACGCCGCGTTGTTTGATGGAATCGGCCAGCTCGCGGAGTTGTTCCGGATCAAAATCGGTGCGCGGTTGAAAGCGGCTGCGTTCGATGGCGTCGATGCCAAGGTAGCGAACCGCATTGCCGTCGCTCTCGCCGCCGGTGCTGGCCCGTGTCGAGCCGAGTGGTTGGACTACGTTCGTCGCGGGAGGCGCGATGGCGACTTCAACATGCGGAGGCTCGGCCGCGACGCTACGAACGACCCCGCCGCTAATGAGTGCATCCAGTCCCCTGCCCAACGCCTTCTTTGTCATGGTGGAAATCCCACCTCCTTATGCCGCCGTATTTAGCTGGAAACCAGCGCCTTGTCGAGCAGAAACCACCGATTGGCACACCGCTTCCACCCGCACCCACACTCCCTACCCAGCCACGCTGAAGCGAAGGAAGTTCGTAACATTCGTCTCGGTCTTGTGTTTCTTGGCTACGATGTTTAATGTTCCGGCCATTCTTTCGTCATGCCAACTTCTAACGAACTGATCCGCTGCGGCTGGTCTTCCGGACATCCATTGATGATTGAGTATCACGACGCGGAATGGGGCGTGCCGGTGCATGATGACCGCAAGCTCTTCGAGTTCCTCGTGCTCGACGCCGCACAGGCAGGCCTGAGTTGGCAGACGGTTTTGCTGAAACGGGAAAACTACCGAAAAGCGTTCGACAACTTCGACCCGGAGAAAGTGGCACGCTACACCGAGAGGCGCATCGCGAAGTTGCTGACGAATCCAGGCATCATCCGGAATCGGTTGAAGGTTCGCTCGGCCGTAACAAACGCGCAGGCGTTCCTGAACGTGCGCGACGAATTTGGCTCTTTCGACCGTTACATTTGGCAATTTGTCGGCGGCAAACCACTTATCACTCGCATCCAGTCGATGAAGGAAATTGTCGCCACGTCAAAAGAATCCGACGCGATGAGCAAGGACCTTAAAGCTCGCGGGTTCAACTTCTGCGGCTCAACCATCTGCTACGCCTTCATGCAAGCGGCCGGCATGGTGAACGACCACCTCGTCACCTGTTTCCGCCACCGCGAAGTGCAACGCTGACGGCGAGCCTTGTCACGCGCCGGGGTTGTGCTACACTGCGAACCCAATGAAGATTCGCTCATTGGGGGTGATTCCGGCCCGCTACGGTGCGCAGCGGTTTCCGGGCAAGCCGCTCGCGATGATTGCCGGCAAGACACTCGTGCAACGCGTGTACGAGCAGGCGGCAAAGGCCAAACGGCTCGATAAAGTCATCGTCGCCACCGAAGACACCCGTATTCTCGAAGCCGTCGAAGCGTTCGGCGGCGATGCGATGCTCACGTCACCCGATTGCGCCACGGGAACCGATCGCGTGGCCGAAGTTGCGCGCGCCTACGACTGCGAGTTGGTGCTGAACATTCAGGGCGACGAGCCGTTGATGCGGCCAGAGATGATTGATCAACTCGTCGAAGGGATGCAATCCGATTCGAAGTGCGTCATGGGCACGCTGGCGCGGAAGTTGGAGTCCGCCGCCAATCTCGACAATCCGAACGTGGTAAAGGTCGCGCTCGGCCAAAACGGAAGTGCGCTGTATTTTTCCCGCAGCCGCGTTCCGTTCGTTCGCGACGCAAAGTCCGACGACTCGACGGAGTGGCTGAAACTCGCGAAGTTTTACAAGCACCTGGGAATTTACGCGTATCGACGGGATTTCCTGTTGAAGTTTGTGCAACTGCCGCAGAGCGAATTGGAGAAAACCGAGAAATTGGAACAGTTGCGTGCGCTGGAAAACGGCTACCCAATCAAAGTATTGATTACGCCTCATGATTCGATTGGTGTGGACCGACCCGAAGATATCGAGTTGGTGGAAGAGATTCTGAGAACCCAGGCATGAAATACATTTTCGTCACCGGTGGTGTAATTAGCTCGCTCGGCAAGGGTTTGACCGCGGCATCGATCGGCACCCTGCTGGAGAACCGCGGCCTGAAGGTCACGCTCGCCAAATTCGACCCGTATCTGAATGTCGATCCTGGCACGATGAATCCGTTTCAACACGGCGAGGTGTACGTGACCGACGACGGCGCGGAGACGGATCTCGACCTCGGGCACTACGAGCGGTTCACGCACGCAAAACTGTCGCGGCTCAACAATCTCACAAGCGGCCAGGTGTATGCGCGCATCATCGAGAAGGAACGGCGCGGCGATTATCTTGGCAAGACCGTGCAGGTCATCCCGCATGTGACGAACGAAATCAAGGACCGCATTCGCGAAGTCGGCAGGAAAAGCGGCGCCGACGTGGTGATCATCGAGATCGGCGGCACAATCGGCGACATTGAAGGCCTGCCGTTCCTGGAAGCGATCCGCCAGTTTGCGCTCGAAGCCGGCTCCCAGAGTTCTCTTTTCATCCACGTGACCCTCGTGCCCTTCATCCGCGTCGCCGGCGAGATCAAGACCAAGCCGACCCAGCAAAGCGTCGCGAAACTGCGCGAGATCGGAATCATGCCGCAGATCCTGATTTGTCGCAGTGAGAAGGCCCTCGGCAAGGAAGTTCGCCAGAAGATATCCATGTTCTGTAATGTTCAGGTCGAATGCGTGATCGAAGAACTCGACGTGGCGCATTCCATCTACGAAGTCCCGGTTGATCTGCGCGGCGAAAACGTCGATGAACTCGTCTGCCGTTACCTCGGTCTGGACGCGCCCGCCAAACCGTTGACCGACTGGGAGAAAATGCTCCAGCGGATGATCAACCCCTCGCGCAAGGTGCAAATCGCTGTCGTCGGCAAGTACATCCAACTGATCGACGCCTACAAGAGCATGTACGAGGCGCTCAAACACGCGGGGGCCGCTCTCGATTGCGCCGTCGAAATTACGCGCGTGGATGCCGAGCACATCGAGAAGGATGGCGCGGAGAAGTATCTGAAGGGCGTCGCCGGCATTCTCGTGCCCGGCGGCTTCGGCAATCGCGGCATCGAAGGCAAAATCCTCGCCGCCCAGTACGCGCGCGAAAACAGAATCCCCTATCTCGGCCTCTGTCTCGGCATGCAGATCGCCGTCATTGAATTTGCCCGCAACGTCTGCGGACTCACCGGCGCCAACTCCACCGAGTTCGACCAGAAGTCCCCCCACCCCGTCATCTGCCTGCTCGAAGAGCAGAAGGGCGTGGACGCGAAAGGTGGCACGATGCGGCTCGGCGCGCAACCGTGCAAGCTCGTGGCTGGCACCAAGTCGCGGGAACTGTACGGAGCCGAGGAGATCTCCGAGCGGCATCGCCATCGCTACGAGTTTAACAATGGCTACCGCGATCAACTCATGAAGGCGGGTATGATCGTCGCCGGTCGCTATTCCAAGTACGATCTCGTCGAACTCATCGAGCTGCGCGATCATCCCTGGTTCATTGCCTGTCAGTTCCACCCCGAATTCCTCTCGAAGCCAAACAAGGCCCACCCGCTCTTTCGCGGTTTTATCGAAGCGGCATTGAAGCGAAAACCATCATGAAAACCGTCACCATCGGCGACCTCACTCTTGGCGGTAAGCACGCCCCGTTGTTCGTCATTGCCGGGCCGTGCGTCATTGAAGATGAGCGGATGGTGCTCCAGACCGCCGCAGCGCTTGCCAAGATTTGCAGCGACCTCGACCTGCCGCTCATCTTCAAGGCCAGTTACGACAAGGCCAATCGCACTGCGCGCGACAGCTTCCGCGGCCCCGGCCTGAAACGCGGGCTCGCTATCCTGAAGAAAGTAAAACGTCAATTCGCCCTGCCGATTCTGACGGACGTGCATGAGATCGCGCACTGTAAGCCGGTGGCCGAAGTTGCGGATGTGCTCCAAATCCCGGCGTTCCTCTGTCGTCAAACCGATTTGATCCAGGCGGCCGCGCGTACGCAACGCTGCGTCAACGTGAAGAAGGGACAATTCCTCGCGCCATGGGATATGCGGAACGTGATCGCGAAGATCACAGCGGTCGGCGGACGCAACATCCTGCTCACTGAGCGCGGCTCATCTTTCGGCTACAACAATCTCGTTGCCGATATGCGCTCGCTGCCGATGCTGCGCGCGTTCGGCTGGCCGGTCGTCTTCGATGCCACGCATAGCGTCCAGATGCCGGGCGGCGGGCCAGGCGGCAAGATCACCGGCGGGGACCACCGCATGGCCCTTGTGCTCGCGCGCTCTGCCGTTGCCGCGGGCTGTGACGGCATCTTCTTGGAGACCCACCCCCATCCCGATCGTGCCCGCAGCGATGCGGCGAACCAGCTACCTCTTGGTGAAGTGAAAGCGCTGCTGAAAACGTTGCGCGACATTCACGCGGTGGTGAGTTAAGCGTCCCCTGCCCGAGGTCCTCCAGCTTGTTTGCCAATACCACTCTAATGGAGGAAGGCATGGTTATGGCCGAAATTGTCAACTCATTCGTCCCCATTTAAGGGTAGCATACTCTTGATTTGCAGCCCTGATTCTGATACCTATCTTCATAAGGCCGGGTTGGCAGCTTCTTATTCTGATTAGGCTTAATCGAAACGCAGGAACACAGAAGGACGGTTCCATGAAGACAATTAAGTGGTCGGTTTCTCTTGCCCTGATGCTCGCGCTTTTTGCCACTGTAGTAAAGGGCTTCACTATTGACGGCACGGCGGACGCAGATTACGGATCCGCAATTGTCACCCAGAAACTCGGCACGTCGACATTCAAGAACACCGAGACAAACTTCGACGCAGCCAGCGGCTCCGAGCTCGATGCGGCCTACGGAGTCATTTCCAACGGCGTCTTATACCTGGTCCTCGCGGGAAACATGGATTCGGGTGATCTGGCCAGTAATCCTTTCGACAAGCTCAACATCTTCTTCATGACAGGGCCCGGCGGAGACCACACACTGGGGACCAATTACAGCGGCGCCGCTGATTTCGGCCACATCAACAATATGGGGGTCAATGGAGGCAGCCTGCAGAACGGCGACCCCGGGTTGACCTTCGATACCGGTTTCGCGGCGAATTATTGGATTGGTATCACCGTTGGCCCGGCCAACGTAGTCCCGAAATTTAACGTGAACTACGAACAGATCTGCGCTTTTTGCCCGGGTGCCTTCCTGGGCGCGGTCAGCAACGCCCCTCCGGGCGACGTCCTGACGAATGCTACATTTGGCATTCTAGCCGGTCTCAATAATAGCAATACTAATGGCGTCCAGCAGGACCTTTCGGGGTGCGAAGTGAGTGGGGCGCCTTTCAACCCGCAAAACGTCAGGACCGGTGTTGAACTGGCCATTCCCCTCGCGGCAATCGGCAGTCCGACCGGGCAGGTTTCCATCTGTGCGTTCATCACGGACGATCAGTATGCCAGCATGTACAATCAGGTCCTCGGTCCAATCTGGGATGGCACACCGACGTATTGCCAGGGCAGTTTCGGCGACGCCAGCGCGGTCAACTTCAGCGCGCTTCCGGGGACGCATTCCTTTACGTTTACAGTGCCACCGTGCAATGCCTTCTTGCTTAGTCCTGCCAGCGCTTCATTCGGCAGCAGCGGTGGCGCGAGTAATGTAACGGTGGCCAATTCGGGCGCCTGCTCTTGGACCGCGACCAGCGGTGTGTCGTGGGTCACGATTACCGCGGGTGGGAGCGGTGTGGGCAATGGCACCGTCACCTACTCCGTCAATTCGAATACGTCGATCAATGCAAGGACAGGAAATATTACCATCGCCGGGCAAATCGTGACGCAGAGCGTCACCGTTACCCAAGCCGGGCTTATTTTACCGCCGTTGGGCAATATTATCATCGATGGCACGGTGGACTCGGGCTACGGCTGTCCGGTTTCCGTGCAGCTGCTCTCCACCAGTTTCGGCAAGAACACCAGCACCAATTTTATCAATGCTAACGGCTCCGAACTCGATGCGGCGTACGGGCTTGTTAAGGATAATGTGTTGTTCCTCCTGCTGGCCGGAAATATCCAGGCCAATGGTAACCGGATCCACGTTTTCTTCATGACCGGTCCCGGCGGAGAAAACACCCTCACCAATGTTAACCCGAACAACTTTGATATGACCTCAGGCCGGTCGGTGTTGAATTGGTTGGGGCCCACGAATAGTGTCCCCAACGTCGTCGGCCCCGGCCCCGGCCTCACGTTTGATCCTGGCTTTGCGCCCAATTACTGGATGGATGTGGTTTGCAACGCAGTCACGACCTCCGTTAACTACGCGCAGTTGTGGCCCGGTGGCACCAACTCCAGCGGCATAGCCACCAATGGCTATTTCCTAGGCAGGACCGGCTCCACCAATGGCACTCTCACCGGCGGCACGAATCCGTTCCTCATCCAGGCCACCATTAACAACAGCAACACGAATGGTGTCGACAAAGGTAACGCCAGCATGGGGTGCTACACGAACGCCCTGGGTGTCGCCGGAGGCAATGCCGCCCAGGCGCTGGCCGTCACCAACGGCTTTGAAATGGCCATCCCGCTGGCCGCCCTCGGCAGCCCGACGGGTACGATTGCCATTTGTGCGTTCATAGCCAACAATGGCATCGGGGTGCAATTGTCGACCCAGATACTTGGTTCCTTCGGCACCAATGACCCGAACTACTGCTTGTTAGGCCCCGGCCGAACCACCAACAGCTGGGCGCCCTTCCTCGTCATGAGCAACTATCCTGGCCAGCACTTTTTCTATGTCGGCCCGGAGATGCGCGTTACGAGCGTCGGAGTTTCCAACACCGACGTCAACGTCAGCTATCTGACAGAAAACAATACGAACTTGCTTTACCGGGTGGAGCGCATAACGGGTAACTACTCGACCAATTCAGTTTGGGTGCCAGTTACGGGCTTCACTCCCGGCACCGGCGGGGTTATCACGCAAACGGACAGCAACGGGGCCACCAACAAACCGGGCGCGTTCTATCGTGTCCGGCAGACTCCAAACTGCCAGTGAGTTCGCGCGTTTACAGCTTGTAGGCCTGCGCCATCGTCTCTGATGACGCAGGCCTCTGTGGCCCCCGCCGAACCAACGGCTTGATTGCGCGGGCAAAACGCGCTACCACTGGAGCATGAAAAAACTCCTCTGGAAGATTCCCGCCGTCCTCGTCGTTCTTCTGGCGCTCCTTTTCTTCTCCCGCAACTTCATCGCCCGCAAATCCGTCGAGATCGGCGCCAAGAAGATCACGGGCTTCCCCTTGGAGATCGGCTCCGTCGACGTCGGCCTCTTCTCCAGCAAAGTGGAGGTGCGCAACCTCAAGCTGATGAATCCGCCGGAGTTTCAGGAGAAAATGTTCGTCGATATGCCCGAACTCTACGTCGATTACCGCCTCGGCTCCATGCTTAGCGGCGCGCCCCACATCAACGACATGCTCATCAATATCAAGCAACTCGTCCTCGTCAAGACCGACAAGGGCGACTCGAACGCCATGAAACTCAAAGGCGTCGTCTCCTCGGGCGGCGGCTCCAGCAAGTACTGCGTCGACAAACCCCGCATCCACATCGGCACCGTCACCGTCAAGGACTACAGCCGCCCCAAACCAACCGAAC
>JBGOTY010000125.1:0-8977 GCA_041476745.1 Verrucomicrobiia bacterium
GACACAACGCCATGCGACATCGTAAACGTACAGCCAAGCTCGGGATGAAATCCCAGCATCGGCGCTCCACACTGGCCAACCTCGTGTGCAGCCTGATCGAACACAGCCGTATCCGGACCACGATTGCCAAAGCCAAGGTCGCGCGCCGTTACGCCGACAAGATGATCACGCTCGCCAAGAAGGGCACGCTGCATCATCGTCGCCAGGCCATCGCGTTCCTGCGGCACAAGCCCGCCGTCGAGAAGCTCTTTGCGGAACTCGGGAAACAGCACGGCGATCGCAACGGCGGCTACACACGCATCGTGCGCATCGGCCAGCGCATGGGTGACGCCGCCGAGATAGCCATGCTCGAGTGGACCGGCACCGTCACGGCTGCGCCGGAGCCGGAGAAGGGTGGCAAGACCGAGGAGCCGAAGCCAAAGGAAACGAAAGCGCCCAAGGTCAAGAAGGCATCCAGCAAGAAAAAGGAAGAAGGCGCAGCCGAGTCTTAGGACGGTTGCACGCAACAACTATTACCGGCACGGCTTCCTCACCGGAGGAGGCCGCTGTCGTTTCCAGGCACGGTGCGAGATTCGTTCAAATGTGCTTGCTGTCGTGTTCGTCCTTGGTCTGGTAACCGCTGTCCTGCCGGGCAAGATTGACCTGGTGTTTCCTGGCGTAGGCTTCAGAGAAGTCAGTCGGTGTCATCTCGAGGACCTGGGCGATGGAAACGAGAAAGTGTAACAGGTCGATGACTTCGACACGCGCATTCTGTTTGTCGAACTTCTGGTACTTGGCCCACCATTTCCACGGGACGCTGTCGGTCAATTCGGCGACTTCCTGTGTCATGGCCCGGCAATAGTTGAGCACCCACTGTTGGCGCTGTTCGTCAGTCATGCTGACCGTGTCCACGCCGATGCGCTTGTTGAGTTGCTCTTGCAGGCGAAAAATCTCTTCCAGTTTGTCGGGATTGCTCATAAGGTATGTCATAGTATCAAGAGTAGTTGGTGAAAAGACACTGCTTTTCTGGTATAAGTAGTCGTGTGGTTGGCTGCGATGAAACTCCCTGATCCCACCACGTCCGCACCGAAGCCCTTGCGCGACCCGCGCTTGATGGCGATCAATTTCGTCGCCGACGCGATCAACCGCACCCTCAACCTCAAGGAAATCGCTGACAACGCCCTCGATGCCATTCTGGCCGTGATGAAAGTGGACGCGGGCGCGGTGTACATCTGGCAGGACACGGACAAGGCTCTCCATCTATTTGCCTGGCGCGGGCTGAACGACGCGTTCGTCCGGCAGGTGACCGTGCTGCGCAAGGGCACGGAAGTCATCGATGCCATTCTAAATGGCGAGGCACGTATCATTGAGGACTTCACCTTGAACGCACACCTGTTTCGCACCGACGCCGTGCGGGCCGGCTTCCATTCGGCGGTGTTGGTACCGATTCGGGCGCACGGGTTCGTCGTCGGGTTGTTGGGGCTGGGCACATACAAGTTGAGGAAGTTCGACGAGGCTGACGTTGATCTTATCGAGGTGGTCAGCAACCAGATCGGCAATGCGATGGTGCACGCGCAATTGCAGGCCGATCTGCGCGCGAGCGAGGAGCAATACCGGGCCCTGGTCGAGAATTCCGACGACGCGATCTACATCGCGGACGCGTCGGGACGACCGCGGTTCGCGAACAGCGCCTTCCCGCGGATCTTTGGCTATACCTTGTATGAGGTGGCGCGGACGGGTTTGTTGGAGTACGTCCACCCGGAGGATATTGAGACCGTGCGGCGCGCACTCAGCGTGCTGCTGGGGGGTGAATCCATCCACAATCTCGAATACCGGTTTCATCGCAAGGACGGGTTGTGGATCGATTTGCAGTGCAGCGGCAGCGTGTTTTCGCGTGAGGGAGAGCGCGTGAGTGAATTGCAGTTCATCGTCCGCGATGTTACCCAAGCGCGTCAGCGCCAGCAGCAATTGCTCCGACGCAATCGGCAGCTCGCGGCGCTCACCGCGTTGGCTGGGGTGGCGAATTCTTCTCTGAATATCGACGAGATTGCCCGCAACACCCTGGCGGTCGCATTGGAAAGCGCGGGTATGAATGGTGGTGCCATCTATCTTGCCGATTTGAAGCTTCAGCAACTGCGTCTTTACATGCAAATGGGACTACCCGATGAATTTGTTGAACAAATCGGCGTGTTGAAGTGGGGCGAAGGGACGCCCGGCTACGTCGCGGCATCCGGACAGGCGGTGGTGATAGGCGATATGACCGTGCACCCGCCAGCCGTTCCATCGATGGCGGCGCCACACGGTTTCCGGGCGATCATCGTGGTGCCCGTGAAGGCGAAGGGCGAGTTGCTGGGGACGCTTGCTCTCGTGAATCGCCAGCCGATTGAGTTCACCTCCGAAGTTGTGGAGATGATCACGGCCATGGGAAACCAGCTTGGCATTGCGGTTGCCAATGCGAGGTTGTACGAGACGCAACTCCATGAGAACGAGAAGCTCACAGCGCTGGTGGACATCAGCAGCGGCAGCGCCCAACAACTCGAACTTGAACCACTCCTGCAGCGAATTCTGCAGCGCGCCGCCGCGCTGCTGGAGGCTGGCGCCGCCTACGTTTCACACTACGACGCGACGGAGGAACGTGTGGAGATCGTCGCGGCCAGCACAAACTTCACGCGGCTCATCGGCATGCGGTATCCGGCGACGCTCGGTCTCTTCGGACAGATTCGCCCGCAGCGCCAGGGGAGGATCTTTACCCGTCAGGAAGTCGTGGACCATGGATATAGTCCGGTGTTGCGCGAGGCGGATGTTCGGTCTGCCCTGGTTGTGCCTTTGATTTCTCGCAATGAACTCATTGGCGCCCTGAGCTTGACACGGCACGGGGCGAACACGGCGGAGTTTACGCCGGCGAACCTTGAACTCATGGAGGCGTTTGCCAGTCGGGCCGCTGTGGCTATTGACAACGCGCAGTTGTTGAAGGATCTCGGCCGCAAGAACCATCTCCTGCAGTTGCTCATCGAGGAAGCGCATCACCGCATCAAGAACAACCTGCAGATGATCTCTGGCTTGTTGCAACTGGAAGCCGATACAGCCCAGATTGGATCGACAACGGAATTCCTGCGGACGGCGATTACGCGAATCCAGGCGATTGCACAAGTGCACAACCTGCTGAGCGAAGAGATGCCGGAGAAAGTGGACGTACACACGTTGATCACGACGATCGTCCACACGCTTGTCAGTTCCGCGCCGGGGATAAAGGGGACACCCGAAGTGACGGTCGAGGTCGAACACTTGTGGTTGGGAGCCGACCAGGCCGTGCCGCTCGCGTTGATTGTCAACGAATTGGTTTCCAACTCCTTCCTCCATGGCCGGCCTCCCGCAGGACAGCCGTTACGCACCCGAATCCAGTGCCGACAACAGGATGGTCATGTGCGGTTGGTGGTGGCCGACAACGGCGGCGGGTTTGGAGATGGCAAGGACTGGCGCGAGTTCGAAGGGCAGGGGATGAACATCGTGGCGCAATTGGCGCAAGTGAATCTTCGCGGTGATCTGCAGATTCATTCGCGCGATGGCGGTGTCTGTGCCGAGCTGCGATTTGAGGTGGTGCTGCACGGGCCGGGGCCGGCCGAGCGCACTCCGTCCACCCTCGCCGCGGCGCGGGCTTGACTTTAGGGGGGGCCGCTCTAAGATGAGGACGGAGAAGCGATCACGGGTGTTTGGATTTAGATGAAATCTCTTCGAGTCCTCATTGCCGATGACGATGGCCTCACGCTGATGGTGGTGAGAAAGATACTCATGGCGATGGGACACGCAGTCGTCGGCGAAGCCGGTGACGGCCAACAAGCGGTGGCACTCGCGCGTGAAACCAATCCTGACCTGGTCATTCTTGACATTCGTATGCCGAAGATGGACGGCTTGGAGGCCGCGCGATTGGTTCAGAGCCAACGCCCGACGCCCATCATCATCCTGAGTGCTCACACCGAGTCCGGTCTCGGCAGCGAGGCTGCTGGCGCCGGGGCCAACGCCTACCTCGTCAAACCGTTCACCGGCGAGCAGCTCAAGCCGGCCATTGAATTGGCGCTCGCGAACTTCGAGAAATCGAAGGAGCTGGAGGCAAAACTCCAACAGATGAACGAAGCCCTGGAGTCGCGCAAGATCGTCGAGCGCGCCAAAGGCATCCTGATGCGGCAAACGGGCATCGACGAGGAAGCCGCTTACCTCAAACTGCAAAAGACAGCCCGCAATGAGAATCGAAAACTGGTCGAAGTGGCTCGCGCCATCATCCTGGCCGAACAGCTTCGCCGGGACAGCGTGAAACCAGCGGCGCCGCACGGTCACGGGCGACCCTGATTCTGGGTCCGGCTGCAGCCTTGACGGTCGCTGCAACTAGCCGCCAGTCTGGGGCATCCTACCTGGTACAAATTGGAATCGCACATGGAAAATGTTGTTGTCATTGGCTCTGGTTGCGCTGGTTGGACGGCGGCGCTGTACACCGCGCGCGCGAATCTGCACCCGCTCCTGCTCACCGGCGAGCAGCCCGGCGGATTGCTCACCACCACGAGTATCGTCGAAAACTATCCCGGTTTTCCCGAGGGTGTCGATGGTACCGAACTGATGATAGGGATGCAGAAGCAAGCGGAACGTTTCGGCACACAGACCCGGTACGGTGTGACGGTGACAAAAGTTGACTTCAGCAAGTCGCCGTTTCGGTTGTGGCTGCACGATGAGGTTATCGAGGCGAAGGCGGTCATCATCGCGACCGGCGCATCTCATCGGCACCTAGGACTGAAGAACGAGGAGTTGCTTGAGCGCAAAGGCGTGACGTATTGCGCAACGTGCGACGGAGCCCTGCCAATGTTTCGCAATCAGACCCTGGTCGTTGTCGGCGGCGGAGACTCGGCGTGTGAAGAAGCGAATTATCTAACGCACTTTGCGTCGAAGGTGTATCTCGTTCACCGGCGGGATAGCCTTCGGGCCTCGAAGATCATGGCTGATCGCGTGCTCTCGAATCCCAAGATTCAGCCGGTGTGGGACTCGGTTGTCACGGACATCTACGATCCCAGCAAAGATACGGTGACCGGTGTGCAACTCAAGAATCTCAAGACGGGCGCAACTTCTGAACTGCCATGCGCGGGCGTATTCGTAGCAATCGGCCATATGCCATCCACCGAGCTTTTCAAGGGCCAGATTGAGAGGGATGCCGACGGCTTCATCCTCTGCAAGAAGGGCACATACACAAGTGTGGCTGGTGTGTTCGCAGCAGGCGACTGCGTGGATCGCGTGTATCGACAGGCGGTGACAGCGGCAGGGACCGGCTGTGCCGCGGCGATTGATGCGGAGCGCCATCTGGCCTCGCTGCACGCTTGACACGGACGGACGCGACGTCCTCGTTATGACTCGGCGGCCTCGATGACCTTGATAAACGCGGCGTCGTCGGGCGCGTCCAACAGGCGTTGACGAAGATCATCCTGCCGGAGCAGGCGCGCGAGGGTCCCCACTACCCGAAGGTAATCAGTCACCATCTGCTTCGGCGTACCAATCAAGAAAATCAACTTCACGGGTTGGCCATCTTTGGCTTCAAAATCAATCCCCTCGCGGCTGCGACCGACGGCAATCAGGATGTCGGAGCACTGGTCGGTGCGGGCGTGGGGAATCGCGACATCGTGGCCGAGGGCTGTGTTACTGACGCGTTCGCGCTGCAGGATTTCGTTGAAGAACGCCTCGAAATCGCCGACGCATTTGCTTTGCGCCAGCAATTCCGCCACTTCGCGCAGTGCCGCAACCTTCTGTTTGGCCTTCAACTCCAGTCGGATTGCGTCGGGACTTAGCAACGACGCAATTTTCGACGGAGAAGCCTTCGGTCCTTTAGACATTTGCACCACTCCATTTTAATTTCTCTCTTAGGACTTCGAAATACGAATGCTTCTTCGGGGTGATCAGTTGGACAGTGCGGGACGATTGACGAACTTCCACCTCATCGCCCACTTCCATCCGCAATTGCACCTGACCATCCACTGTTAACAGCAATTCGCCTGCCGCGCTCATGACCTGGCAGCGAACCACTGAATTCTCCCCTGCGATAACGGAGCGGTTGCTCAATGCATGCGGACAGATGGGCGTGATAATCAGCGCCCGTGCTGTCGGCACCATAATCGGCCCGCCTGCACTCAGTGAATACGCTGTCGAACCCGTTGCCGTGGCGAATATCATGCCGTCGCATACATATTCTGTCAACAACTCGCCGTCGACCGACAACCGCAGGCGCACAATGCGCGAAAACGCGCCGCGGGAAACCACGACATCATTGAGGGCCCGATGCGCTTCCTTGCGCTTGCTGGCGCGCAGGAGCGTGGCCTGCAGTGCTTGGCGCTCACTGACCTGATACTCGCCGCGCAATATCTCACGGATCGCGCTCGTCAGCTTGTCGCCACGAACGCTCGTGAGGAACCCAAGATTGCCCAGGTTCACGCCGAGGAGCGGTGTGGCGGAGCCTTCCAGTTCGCGGGCCACACGAAGAATCGTGCCATCGCCACCGAGCACGATAATGAGATCGGCCGTTTTCCCAATGTCCTTGAGTGAGCGCGCGGCGTCCGGCTTGGCCGCGAGGGTGGCCGCTTCCTGTTCGAGCAGAATGTCGACTTTGCTTTCGTCGAGCAAGGCGAGTAATTCGAACAAGCGGTCCCGCGATTGGGGTTTCCCGGCGTGTACGGCAACGCCCACAGTCTTTGGGATGTGCGGTTTCACGGTTTGCGAAGCGCGATGAGAAACTCCTTGTTGCCGGCAGGGCCGAGCAGTGGAGACTCGATAACTCCCAGCAGGGTCAACCCGAGCGTCTCCGTTGCAAAGTCCTGTATCATCTTCGTCACGGCGTCGTGCACCCGGAAGTCTCGCACAACGCCACCTTTTTTCACGAGCTTTTTTCCCGCTTCGAATTGGGGCTTGATAAGGGCCACGAGCGTGCCTCCGGCCTTGAGGATGCCGACAGCCGCCGGTAGCACCTTGGTCAAGGAGATGAACGAGACATCGATGGTAGCGAGATCAACAGGTTCGCCAAGAGTGGCCACCGTGAGATTTCGTGCGTTTATCTCGTCGTGGACGACTACGCGCGCATCCTGGCGTAATTTCCAGTCGAGTTGGCCCTTGCCAACATCGACGGAGTACACGCGCACGGCTTCACGCTGTAACAGGCAATCCGTGAAACCGCCCGTGGAGGCGCCGAGATCGGCACAAACGAGGCCGCGGCAGGAGATATGGAATGCGTTGAGTGCGGCTTCGAGCTTGTGGCCACCGCGGCTGGCGTATTTCTCCGTAGCCTCGACGAGGAGTACGGCGTCTTCCGCAACAAGGTCACTGGGCTTGTGAGCGAGTTGCCCGTTAACACGGACCACTCCCGCGAGAACGAAGCGCTTCGCCTTCTCGCGGCTTTCCGCCAGACCGCGGACGACGAGTTGGGTATCAAGACGGTCACGCATGGTTGTAGCCATTCAGGCTCACCGGGCAGCCGCCCCGGCTCCCATTACGCTGTACGAGCAGTTGTGGCGGTGCCCAGCACGCGGAACTGTTGGGGTCTGTCGTGCCGCACCACAGATTCCGCGAGCAATTCCTTGACCTTGGCAATCGCGGTTTTGGAGTTCAAACCGTACTTGTCCTGGAGATCCTTGTTGCTGGAGGCATGCTCGATAAAATTATCGGGCCAACCGACGCGGGCCACAGGGATGTCGATCCGCAAGTCTTCGAGTGTTTCCAGTACTGCACTGCCGAAGCCGCCCATAAGCACGTGGTCCTCCAGCGTGCAAATTACCTTGCAGATGCGCCCGTATTTATCAATCATTTCACGGTCAATGGGCTTGCAGAACCGCGCGTTGATCAGAGCGACCGACAATCCGTCCGCCTGTAGCGCCCCCACCGTCTCCCGGGCCATCTTGGTCATGGCGCCGTAGAAGATCACGGCGACATCGGTTCCGTGCTGCAGCACTTCGGCTTTGCCAAGCGGCAAGATCGCGGGGCGCTCCTTGATGGGCACGCCTTCACCGGCACCGCGTGGATACCGGACAAAGATGGGGCCATGATTCTGCAAGGCTGTCCAGAGCATGTCGACAAATTCGTCCTCGTCCTTGGGTGCCATGAGGATGGCGCGTGGTATGCATCGCGCATAGGCGATGTCAAACACGCCATGATGGGTTGGGCCGTCATTAGCCGACAAGCCGGCGCGATCCATGGCGAAGATCACGTCTAGGTTCTGCAACGCGACATCGTGGATGATGCAATCGTAGGCGCGTTGAAGGAACGTGGAATAAATCGCGCAGATAGGCCGGTACCCCATGGTCGCCATGCCTGCTGCGAAAATGACCCCATGCTCCTCAGCGATGCCCACGTCGAAGTAACGGTCGGGCTTCGCCTTCTGTAGTTTAATGAGGCTCGTGCCGCTGGGCATCGCGGCCGTGATGCCAATAAGTTTGCTGTTTACGTCACAGAACCGCACGAGAGCGTCAGCGAAGACTTCCTGATAATTGGGTGGTACGCCTTCCTTCTTGGCGGGCGACTTGCCGGTGGTCACATCAAATGGTGCGCAGCCATGGAATGTTTGCGGGTCTTCGATGGCCTTCTCGTATCCTTTGCCCTTCTTGGTGAGAATATGCATCAGCACGGGCGCATCCTGTTGCTTGGCCCATATCAGTGTGTCGATCAGCAACTGGGTGTTATGGCCGTCGATGGGGCCGATGTAGCGGAGGCCAAACTCCTCAAACAGCAAGCTGGGGACGATGATACCCTTAACAGCTTCTTCCACCTTGTGACCGATTTGTGCCATCTCAGGTCCGACGCGAGGGAATCGCTCCAGGAAATGATCGAGCCGCTTGTGCGCCGCAGCGTAAGACGGATGGCGCACAATGCGGTTGAGATATTCAGCGATTGCGCCGACGTTCTTGGCAATGCTCCACTCGTTATCATTGAGGATGGCAATGAAACGCTTGGTTGTGGTCTTGATGTTGTTGAGCGCCTCATA
>JBGOTY010000126.1:0-8959 GCA_041476745.1 Verrucomicrobiia bacterium
CCTGCTGCCGGTGCCACAGGGACTCGGCCTTGCCGTCCGCGACCGATTGCTGCGCGCGGCGGGCAAGGGAGGCCAAACATGAAAAAGGCCGAAGCCGAGAAGCGCGCCAAGGCGCTCGATTGGTTGAACATCCTGCTCAAGGAACGTCCCGGCATCACCAAGCTCGACGCCCTCGAACAAACCGCGCTCCGCTTCGACCTCAACCCGCTCGAGGAAGAGTGGTTGTTGCAGCAGTTGACGCTGCCGCCCCCCTCGGAGTAAAGTTCATCGCCTTCAGCCATCGGAGGGGTGGCAGAGTGGTCTAATGCGCACGCCTGGAAAGCGTGTGGGGTCTGCAAAGGCCCTCGCGAGTTCGAATCTCGCCCCCTCCGCCAACCCCGAAAGCTTTCGGGGTGCCGCCTCAACTCGAGCGAAGACGGGCCGCCGCGCACCACATGAAATTCTATTACGTCTACATCCTCGCCAGCGAAAAAGACCCGAACCGCTTCTACGCGGGCTTCACGGAAAACTTCAACGAGTTGTAGTGGCGCAGGTGTCCCGTCTGCAACCTTCCACTTTCGCGCCTGCTCACACCGCCGATTCGCGCCCCTCTCCCCACAAACCACCTTGCCAAATTCCAACCCTCGCCTTTCTAACGCATTCATATAAGGCCACTTAACTGGGGGATTCGTTTCGCAGAAATGTGTATTTTCACGCCCTCTCGCCCTCGCCGTCTCGCACGGCCAATGGCCCGCCCTGCGGTAGGGGCGCGGGCATCCCCCCCGCCATTCGGTTCGGATTGTAGGGCGGGAAGCCTGAAAGGTTTCCCGCCGATGGGTTGTGGGGTTGCCGGCGTCGCTGTAGGCCGCGTGCCCTCACGCGGCGGCTGATTGGTGTGAAGAAGAAAGCGATCCTCCCACCACCCAACCGCTTCTTCTCCTGGTTAGTGAACATGCCCGCACTATATCATTATCGGAAGCCGATGTCTAGGAGTAATTGCAATGTTAATACCCGATTCCCCAAGCTGCCACCCTGCGCTTCGTCGCGCCATAGCCCGAAGGCGACGGCGGAAGCATGTCGAAGGGTCTCTGTCGTACGTCGTTTCCTAGCCTATTGTGGGGCGGGCGGCCCGCCTGCCGTCGCTTCCTCGCGAGTTGTGCGCCCGTCACTCTTCTTGTAGTATAATTCTCCAGGCGCATGAACATCATAGAAACCATCGCCACCATCAACCAAATGCAGGCGGACGGCATCATTGGCCAATACGCCATCGGCGGGGCCGTCGGGGCCACGTTTTATCTGGAACCTTCCGCGACCTTCGACATCGATGTTTTTGTTTCCTTTCAAAACCTCCCCGGCAGTTCGCTGCTCTCCGTCGCCCCGATCTACGATTATCTCACGGCGCGCGGCCACAAAACCGAAAAGGAATACATCATCATCGCCGGCTGGCCGGTGCAGTTCCTGCCTCCCAACGACGCCTTGGTCGAGGAAGCCCTGAAGCAGGCCGTCGAAACCCAGGTCGAGGGAGTTCGCACATGGGTGATGACCGCCGAGCATTTGGTCGCCATCGCCCTCCAGACCGGCCGCGCCAAAGATTTTGCCCGTATCCTGCAATTCATCGAAAGCGGCGTCCTGAATGCCGACAAACTCGATCCCATCCTTTCCCGACACGGGTTGGTTGAAGAATGGGAGGATTTCGAGTATAAGTTCCTCAGGAAAAAAGAATGACCGACTGGATGCGCAAAGTTTTGGAAAGCAAACGCGCGATGCGCCAGCACCTCGCCGCGCTTTCCTTTTCCGAAAAACTCAAACTCCTCGAGGAACTTCGCAGCCGCAGCCTCGCCATCGCCGCCAGCCCCCTAAGACAAGCGCAGTCCTCGAAGAACTGACCAATATCCGATTCCCGGTCTGTCACCCTGAGCGAAGTCGAGCCGAGTCGGACGAGACGCCGCTGTTGTTTGCGGCAACGGTCTCTGTCGTACTCCGGTTCTTCTCCCGAAGCTTTCCGCTCTCCGCTCTCGCTTTTTCGTTCGCGCTTCCCGTCATCACCGACCACGATCACCGCCTGCGTCGGCGCGATTTTGTACCGCGCCGCATACACATCAATCCCCTCCTCGCGCCCATCCCCCTTCTCACTTCCGCCTTCTGTCTTTCCCGGCCGTTCATTCGGCGCACCGAACCGGTCAGCCACCTTCTTCAAATCAGCGGTCAGGGTGCAGCGACCACACATACTCCCCCTGTCACTGTAACGCCTCCACAAATTCCTTAGGCGTTAATTCGAATGCCTTCAGCGTGCCGCGCTTGGACGCCGATTGTTCGTATTCACAGATGTCAATGGTGAGCAGGAACACTGTCTTATTGTTGTGCGTCACAAAAGGCACAGCCGATTCCTGTCTCTCTGTGACAATGGAGAGGTCTTCAGGACACGTCTTGAAGATGACCAGATAGCCGAAAGGCTCGTTGTAGTCCTTCATATACTCGTACACCTGACGGAAGCCCTTGGCGATATAAGCTGTATTCTGCCCCCGCTCGGGATTAAAGACCTTCACGTCGGCGACAAGACGATCCTTACCGGTTTGCGCCGAAATCAGGTCGGGTCGTCCTGATGCTGATTCCGGCTCAATATGGAATTGGACTCCCTGGTCGTGCAAGTACTCGTACAGGTCGTACGCAAGCGTCTTTTCGCCCCTTTGTGTTTCCGCCATACATCGAGTCAGCAAACCAGCACGTCGGAACCACTCGCACCGATGCTTGTACTTCTTGAGCAGGAGCAAGGTCATCCTCTTATCATCAATTTGCTCGTCGATATAGTCGAAAAGCGGTTCGACGTACGCCAACCGAAAGCCTTCGACACAGTCGTTGTGTTTCGATTCGTGCGTAATACTACGGCCAACCGTGATTTCAATACTCGGGTCGCTGGCGACCGCGCATTTTTTAACAACCCAATAGCAGATACCGTCGTTCTCCTGTTCAGATGAACCGATCTGCGGGTTGCCGGTTAGTGTCTTATCCGCCTCAGCCTCCAATTCTGGACACCGTCTCTCCAAATCATCGAGAATACCTTTTGTGATTTCATTCCCTTGGAGAAAACCCCACGATTGAACGAGAGTGAAGTGAAACGACTGAAACTCGGCAGTGTTTAGCCGCTTAAGCCGTTTCTGTAGCTTGTAACGGATGAATTGGATGTAGTCGGAGTCCATAGTCAGAGTTTGATCGTGATATTCATGTTGCCAAGACTCGACATCAGTTCATCCAGTGCTGCTTGAACTTGACGCTGAGCCTTTCGATAGCTTCCCAAATGATCGTCCAAGTGAATGTTGGATTTGCATCCTCCGCAGATTACCGTCTCATGGTGTCGTACTTGCCGTAAAAACGGACGCGCGTAGAAAGTACAACGCGGGCACCTGATATAGATGCGTTGGCGATCCAGATTCATGTCCACTATTCGGCTCCATACTAAGCCTTTGGTGTCAAGAAGCCAACCATCTCGTGGCGCGTATGCGACCACATACTCCTGCTATATAATTGTAGTCTCGTTACCGGTTAGTGGGCGGAGTAAAATTAGGCGTGATTATTTACCACTATTGCCACACTGGAGGGCTATACATTCTTCGGGATGCTCGACTGCTGCTTTCACCTCCTGCTGCGTTTAACGACCCGTTCGAGCTCTCACCCAAGTACGTCAGAATAGAACCTCTGACGGACGAATGGGGGGCCGAGATGTTAGGAGAGCATTTCGACGAGTATTATGAACGGATAGGACGATTTCATGGCCGAAGCAAGGAGGAGGAACGAAAATACTGCTTCACGAACATGGATAAAATCGTTGAAGAATTGCGAGCGAAATCTCCCGAGAACGCCAATAACATCAAAGAAGATTTTTTACAGCATTCGTCGAATATCTGGACACTTGGTTGCTTCTCCAAAACAGCAAGATCCGTTCTGATGTGGTCTCACTACGCGAAGAAACACACTGGCATGGTGATTGGATTTGATACGAATCACAAGCCGTTCAATATGCCCGGATTCTTGGACTTGATACATGTGAAATATCGCAAAGAAAGACCCATCTTCATCCATGGCAGGTCGATGGAGACTTTTGAGAAAAGCCTTAGACGAGTCGTCGGGACAAAAAGCAAAGATTGGAGCTACGAGAGGGAGGTTAGGGTATTAGTTCCGAGAAGCGCCTTAGATGAAGGTAAGTACATGGATCTCATTGCACCATCAGTCGTGTGTGTAATCTACGCTTCGAACTGTCCACCCCTGTTTCGCATGCAGGCGTATCACTTTTTGAGACAGCCCTTGCTATCTCATGTGGCAATCTACGCGGCGCGGCTGCACAAGACAGACTACAAGTTAGAGTTCCTGATGCTGCGAAAGGGGAGCCAAAAGTTCGGGATCCGGTAAAGGGGTCAGTCCTTAGTATTGACACTCCGCCACCGCCTACACCGCTGTCTGCCGCGGCGTCGTTCCCGTCGCGCGAATGAACTGCCGATACAACTCCGCATACGTGCCATTGGCCTCCAGCAATTGCGTGTGAGTCCCGCGTTCCACGATTCTCCCCTGTTTCAACACGAGGACGAGGTCTGCAAAGGCCTTCGCAAATTCAAACCTCACCGTTTCGCCGTGCAGCCACTAATTCAGTTTGGACCACGAGCTATTTCCAGGAAAAGTGCAGCCGGTGTCCTGGTTGGAAAGCACTTGTGCTGAGATCAATTCGACGTGGAAATCTCCAAAGAGACAATTCACCGAGCCGCCATGCCGATTGATCGCGGGAAGTTGGTCACTATCGTTTTGAATCACAGTCGACACCGCGTTTACCAGGCCGCCGCAGTGTACGGTGTGCCCATTGCTGTCAAACAACAGTAAGAAATTGGCTGGGCCGTTGGGACAGGCTTTGAGATTGGGCCAATAGGGGGCCAAAACACCGCCGTAAAAGGGGCTGCCGGACATATCCGCATTCGCGTAGCTGAAGCCCTTGTGATAGGTACCGATAGGCATCGAGTAGCTGCGGGCGGAGGTGAAAGAGACTTGCCCGATGCGTGACGGGCAGATTCTCATCGTTCGCAATGTTGTAAGGGGGTCGGAAGAATTTCCAAAATACCGCTGAAGCGGAGTCCCGTTGTCAGTAAAATGCACTCCATTCACATCATAGTAAATCGTCCCGTTGTAATCATCCGCGTACATGCTGAACGCCATCCCCCAGTGTTTCAGGTTGGCCGCGCAAGCTTGCTGCAAAAGTTTCGTGCGGGCCTGGTTCAAATCAGCCGCAACCACACTCGCCAATATCGCCCCAACCCCCATCAGCACCGATAGTTCCGTCAGCGTAAATCCAGTCCTGCGTTTGAGGCTAGTACGCACGTTGGTTAATTCAGATTTAACCACACGTTCCCGGTCGAAGAGTTGCAGCCGACACCATGGTTTGTAATCGTCGTCGCGGAAACAAACTCCACATGAAAATCTCCAAACAAGCAATTTACCGCTCCACCGCCATGACGAGCAATCGGCGGCACCGGATCGACGGGTCCAGCGGATACACCTGGGTTTGACATCTTACTTACCAACTCCCCGCAATGCAGCGTGTTATAGCATTCAAACATCAGCAGGTACTGAGCAGGCTGGGGCACCGACTTTAGATTGGGCCAATACGGGGCGTTGGCGTTCTCGTAGAAAGGACTGCCGTTTATGTCTGCATGCACATATCCAAGGCCCTTTCGGTACTGGCCGACCGGCATCTGGTAGCCCGGCAGCAGAGGGTATTGCGTTACGCGGGCCGGACAAGCCCTTATCGTACGCAATGTTGTTAGAGGGTCGGAAGAATTTCCAAAATACCGCTGGAGCGGACTGCCCAGGTCAGTAAAATGCACTCCGAATGCATCATAGTAAAACGTCCCGTTGTAATCATCGGCGTACATGCTGAACGCCATCCCCCAGTGCTTCATGTTGGCCGCACACGCTTGCTGTAGCAGTTTCGTTCGGGCCTGGTTCAGATCAGCCGCAACCACGCTCGCCAATATTGCCCCCACTGCCACCAGCACCGACAATTCCGTCAGTGTGAATCCGTCTCTGAATCTCGGGAGGTTGCGCATCGTGGTTCTCGGTTCTCAAAATGCCAGGCGGGCGCGGTAATAGCGGGCCGGCGAATTTGTGGCCGCCCCAACGTCGAGGTAGTTGGTCAGTGAGCCAATGACACTATTATTCGTCACTACGAAGATGTCCGTGAAGCCGTTCGTGCCGTAGCTACCATTGCTATTCCCAGCCGCAGCCTGCAAAGCGTTGGTTATTCCCGGGGCCATTAACCACGTGATGAGTATGTCGTTCCCTTGCCGCGTCGCGGAGACAATGCGGAAAGCATTGGTGTCGAAGACCACGTTCCCGGCGACAAGCGTGCCCCCGGTGTGAAGGAAGCTGCTGCAACTATTCGTCAACACCAGCTTGTCGACCTGCACTGTTCCACCAGCAAGATTCAACTGACCGTCGCGCACGTCAATGTAGGCATTGTGTGCCGCGTTGGTCACGTATAAGCTGCCGCCGTCAACATTCACCACGCCGATGCCACCCGTCGGGCAATTTCCAAGAACCAGCTTCGTGTACAACGTCATCGATCCCGCATCCACATTGACCGCGCCATAACTCGTCTGCGCTGGCGTGGTAATAGAACCAAGGTTGTTCGTAATGTTTGCGAAGCCATGCACGCCCAACAGCATCGTGTTTCCGACCCAGCTACCGTTGGACTCCGTGACCGCTCCGTAGCCCCACGACCCAATACTCGTCGACAAGTTTGTCGCAATCAGTTGGCCGCCGGTCAGCAACACCGTCCCGGTAGCGCCGAGACTCGAACCAACGCACAGCCCGCTCTGCAAAGTATTGACTCCTCCCGCCACGCTCAACGTACCCTGCGAGCCGGAATCACCACCGACTTCCATCGCGCCGAAGACATTCGTCCCATCAAACAGATCGAGCTCTCCGGAGCCGTCGCAACCAACCAACGTGATCAAGGAATTGGTCATGATCAGGTTCCCACCGGTCACCGACACCAGCCCCACCGTCCCGGTTTCCATGCCGACCACCAACCGCGCGTTTGGCGACGCGACGAAATTCCCTCCTGTCATCGACAGCGTCCCTTGCGAACCTATGCCGGAACTCACGAACAGAAAATTCGCCGCGGTTTGCACCTGGCCGCTGTTCACATCCAGCTCGCCAAACCCGTTGACCCCAATCGCCGAGGGCAGTGTGTTCGTCAAGAGCAACTGCCCACCCTCGACGGTGACCGTCGCGAAATGATTCGCTTCGAGTGCCACGTAAAGTCCGGTGTCGGCAACAACCAGGCTGTTGTCCCTCAAATCCAGAATCCATTCCACGTCCAGGACACCGTTGCTCAGAACAGCGGAGGTAGCATTGGTCAGGGCCGCGTTTGTATTGATTTCCATCCGCAGGCCCGAGCCGGTCAGCCGCAACAGTCCACCGCTCCCAATAATGCAATTATTCAACACATTTAGCGGCGTACTGGTACCAGCGTTGGACAAGTCCAGAGTATTCACAAAGTCGGCGGGAGCGGAAAGAATCACGTCGCTGACAGTCAATGTATTGGAGAAACTGCCGGAAGTGGTCGAATCAATCGTGATGATATTGTTACCACCGTTCCCGATGACCAACGATTGCGTGTTGGTAGGTGCCTGGGACAAGGACCAGTTCGCGGGATTTTGCCACGCACCGCTGGACTGGATCCAACTATTCGTCTGCGCCTGGCTCGCCGAGGGAATCCCAAAGGCAATGGAGAGACAAATACCGCAAACCAAGGTTATTACGCGTGTCCTCATCGGTTCGCAGACTACCGGGCTTCTCTAGTAGCCGTATTAGCTCACAAAATGCAGCGTTTGTCGAGAACCATCCCCACCCGCCTGCACTGGTTAAACCCCCGTCTGCCGCGGCGTCACTCCCGTAGCGCGGATGAACTGCCGGTACAACTCGGCATAAGTGCCGTTGGCCTCCAGCAGTTGGGTGTGCGTCCCGCGTTCCACAATCTTCCCCTGACGGAGCACGAGGACGAGGTCCGCGTGGCGGATCGTGCTGAGGCGGTGGGCGACGACGAAACTGGTGCGGCCTTTCAACAGGGTCACGAGCGCCTTCTGGATGCGCGCCTCGGTCATGGCGTCCACGGAACTGGTCGCTTCGTCGAGAATCAGGATGCGCGGGTCGGCCAGCATCGCGCGGGCAAAACAAATCAACTGGCGCTGGCCAAGCGAGAGATTCGCGCCGCGTTCCCCTACCGCCGTCGCGAACCCGGCCGAGAGCGAACCGATCACGTCGAGGAAATCCAGTTTGCGAACCGCATCCACGACTTCTTCGTCGGTCGCGCTGGGCCGGGCAAAGCGGATGTTGTCCATCACGGTGCCGGTAAACAGAAAGTTCTGCTGGCTGACGATGCCCATTTGACGGTGCAGCGAGTCGCCCTGGATGTCCCGCGTGTCGAACCCATCGATGAGCACCGCGCCCTGCCCCGGCAGATAAAACTTCGTGATGAGATTGACCATGGAACTCTTGCCGCTGCCCGTGTGGCCGACGAGCGCCACGGTCTGGCCAGGCTCGGCGACGAAATTCATGTCGTTGAGCGCCAGGCGATCGGGCACGTAACCGAAGCTGACATCGCGAAACTCGACGCGGCCCTGGATGCGCGGCAACTCGCGCACGGTCGGCGGTTCCTCCCAATCGGGCTTCGCATCGAGCAATCGGAAGACGCGTTCCGCGCCCGCCATCGCCGCGAGCGCCTGGTTGTACATATTGCCCAGCGGCTGGATCGAGCTGAAGAATAAGTTCGCGAGGAAGAAGAACTGGATCAGGTTGCCAACCTCCATGTGAATGCCCGGCGCCAGCACGCGATACCCACCCACCACCAACAGCACCGCGGTGAACGTCTGGCTGTTCAGTTCCAGCATCGGCAGAAACACGCCCGTAGCCCGCGCCACGCCGAGATTATAAACCG